>JACRLF010000080.1 GCA_016235365.1 Deltaproteobacteria bacterium
AACATGCATAGCGAGCGCGAGACCCGCTTAGGGGTCAAGCGAGCGAATAGAAATATATACTCCCTTATATGTCGAAGATTCCCCGCGGCTTGGCCAGCGGGGGAGCTTCAACGACGATTTTTTAGCGTTCTGAAGCCGCAACGTTTTTTTAGCCCCAGTGGGTTCATTGACACCGCGGATGGGACTTTTTCAGCAGCCTGTTAAATCAACTGGAGACCATGGTTAGAAGACCGTACGTCGCCGGACAATTCTATCCCGGAGACAGGGCCTCTCTCGAGAAGGCCCTAAACGGGTATCTCAAGAGAGAGTCCGTAAAGGAACGGGCCCTGGCCATCATAGCCCCGCACGCCGGCTATATCTACTCGGGCCCGACCGCCGGAGAGGTTTATTCAAGGGTCGTGGCGCCCGACCGCGTCATCCTCATAGGCCCCAACCACACAGGGGCAGGCAAGTCGGTATCCGTCATGGCCTCCGGGGCCTGGGAAACGCCGTTGGGCGTGGTCAGGGTAGATGAGGAGCTCTCCGGGCTTCTGTTAGGATTGAGCCCTCTACTATCCCCTGACACGGCGGCCCATCTGATGGAGCACTCCCTTGAGGTCCAGCTCCCCTTCCTTCAGACCCTGAACGGGAACGTCTCGATCGTGCCGATAACCGTCATGCGCGCGAGCTATAAAGAGTGCGAGGAGATAGGCCGGGCCGTGGCAAGGGCGATAACCGAGTGTAAGAAAGAAGTCCTCATAGTCGTAAGCTCTGACATGAACCACTACGAGTCGGACAAGAGGACGAGGGAGAAGGACAGGCTCGCAATAGAGCAGGTTATAAAACTCGACGCCAGGGGGCTTCTCGACGTCACGGCCTCGAAGAACATCACCATGTGCGGTCGCATACCGGCGGCAATAGGCATAATAGCGGCAAAGGAGCTCGGCGCGCAAAAGGCCGAGCTGATAGATTATTCGACTTCCGGGGAGAAGAGCGGCGACTACGGCCACGTCGTCGGGTACGCCGGGATACTCATAAAATAGCCGCGTGCCGTAATCGCGGCAGCCCGCGTGCAGGACGGCATTTTAACAGGCGGCTAAAAAACTCGGACCACGTCAGGCTGCTCAAAAAGCTCCCGACCCACGCCACTTGGCGTGGGTGCCCCGAAGGAGTCGAGGAGTGAGGAATGCGGCGTACTTTTTCCGTACGCCGCAGTGACGAACATGCATAGCGAGCGCGAGGCCCGCTTAGGGGTCAAGCGAGCGAATAGAAATATATAGTCCCTTATATGTCGAAGATTCCCCGCGGCTTGGCCGGCGGGGAGCTTCAACGACGATTTTTTAGCGTTCTGAAGCCGCAACGTTTTTTTAGCCCCAGTGGGTTCATTGACACCGCGGATGGGGCTTTTTCAGCGGCCTGATAAAGAAAGGGAGGGTTCAGCTCTTGTCAATACGCACGCGTTTTGCGCCGAGCCCCACGGGGTACCTCCACATAGGGGGCGCCCGAACGGCGCTTTTCAACTATCTCTTTGCCAGGCACAACAACGGAAAGTTCGTCCTGAGGATAGAGGACACGGACGTCGCGCGCTCCACGAAGGAATCGATAGACGCGATACTCGACGCCATGAACTGGCTCGGGCTCGACTGGGACGAAGGCCCGTTCTTCCAGAGCCAACGGTTCGACGTATACAGGGAGCACGCGGCCGCGCTCCTTGAAAAGGGGCTCGCCTACCGCTGTTGCTGCACCGCCGAGGAGCTTGAAAAAAGGAGGGAAGAGGCCCTGAAGGCGGGCTTGCCCCCCAAGTACGACGGCAGGTGCAGGGAGAGGGCCGTGGAGCCGGACCTCCCTTACGCCGTGAGGTTCAAGGTCCCTCCTGGCGCGACCATAGTCGATGACGTCATAAAGGGCAGGATAAGCTTCGATAACTCGACGATAGAGGACCTTATAATCCTCAGGAGCGACTCCACCCCCACATACAACTTCTGCGTGGTCGTGGACGACGCCACGATGGGGATGACCCACGTGATAAGGGGAGACGACCACATAAACAACACCCCGAAGCAGATGCTCCTCTATAGCGCGCTCGGCTACGATCTACCGGTCTTCGCGCACCTGCCGATGATTTTAGGGCAGGACAGGGCCCGCCTGAGCAAACGCCACGGCGCGACATCGGTCATGGCCTACAAGGAGATGGGGTATTTGCCGCACGCGCTCGTCAATTACCTCGCCAGGCTCGGCTGGTCCCACGGGGACCAGGAGATATTCTCGCCCAACGAGCTGATAGAGAAGTTCTCTCTCGATAGCGTCGGAAAGTCCTCCGGCGTATTCAACCCGGAAAAACTCCTCTGGCTCAACCACCACTATATAAAGGAAAGCCCCCCCGAAGCGCTCTCAAGCCTCCTTATCCCGTTCCTTGAGGAGCGCAGGGTTGCGGCCGAAAAAGGCCCGAGGCTCTCGGCTATCGTCAAGACCCTCAAGGAGCGCTCAAAGACGCTCAAGGAGATGGCGGACAACGCGCTCTTTTACCTGAGGGAGGGTGTCGAGTACGACCCCAGGGCCGCGGAGAAGTTCCTCCTGCCGGAGAATATCGCGGTATTCAAGACCCTGATAGAGCGGCTTGAGGGGCTTGAAGCGTTTACCGAAGCCGAAGTGGAGGCGGTCTTTTCCTCCATACTCGAAGAAAAGGGGCTCAAGCTCGGCAAGGTCGCCCAACCCGTCAGGGTGGCCCTCACCGGCAGCGCCGTAAGCCCCGGCATATACGAGATGATATCGGCGATGGGCAAAGAGCTTACCCTCAAGAGGCTTCGCGAGGCGGTCATTTACATGGAAAAAGGCGCCGGCGTCTGACGCGGCAAAGCCTATTCCCCTTTCCAGTACCACCCCGGCATAAAAGCGGCCCGAATGGAAGGCAAACATACCCGTCTCACCCCTGCCAGGCCGCTTAAAAACGGCCCTCCGGCCCTTTTATTCCCTTGACATTCCGGCGAAATTTTAGGTAAATATTGGTTTCGCGTGGAAAGAAAAACGATGGGATCGGTTTGCCTTTTTCAAGGCGTACCGCGGGATAAAGGTAAATATGTTCAAAAAAGTGCTCGTAGCGAACCGTGGAGAGATAGCGACAAGGGTGATAAGGGCCTGCAAGGAGCTCGATATCCCCACTGTCGCCATATATTCCGAGGACGACGCCACCTCCCTTTACGTAAAGAAGGCCGATGAGTCGTACATGGTGGGCCCCGGCCCCATCCAGGGGTATCTCAACATCCACCGCATAGTGGATCTCGCCACCAAGGTAGGGGTCGACGCCATACACCCCGGCTACGGTTTCCTCTCCGAGAACCCGAGGTTCCCCCAGCTCTGCGAGAAAAAGGGCATCACCTTCATCGGCCCCTCGAGCAAGACCATCGCCGAGATGGGAGACAAGGTCATGGCGAGGCGGATGATGATAAAGGCCGGCGTCAACGTACTGCCCGGCACCGAGGACTCGATAAAGGACGCTGACGAGGCCGTCGCGTTCGCCGAAAAGATAGGCTACCCGGTCATGGTAAAGGCCTCCGGGGGCGGCGGGGGCAGGGGCCTGCGCGTGGCCGCGAACAAAGATGAGCTCGTAAACGCCATCACCGCCGCCAGGAAGGAGTCCGCCGCGGCCTTCGGCGTCTCCGAGGTGTTCCTGGAGAAGTTCCTCGAGAGGCCCCATCACATAGAGTTCCAGATACTGGCCGACAAGCACGGCAATATCGTCCACTTAGGCGAGAGGGACTGCTCCATACAGAGGAGGCACCAGAAGCTCATAGAGATAACCCCGTCGCTCATGCTCGACCCGGACCTGAGGAAGAGGATGGGAGAGACCGCCGTAATGGCCGCCAGGGCCGCAAATTACACCAACGCCGGCACGGTCGAGTTCCTCGTGGACGACGAGAAGAACTTCTTCTTCCTCGAGATGAACACGAGGATTCAGGTGGAGCACCCGATAACCGAGGAGGTCACAGGCATAGACCTCGTCAAGAAGCAGATAGAGATAGCCGCGGGAAAGCCGCTCGGCTTCACCCAGGAAGACGTCAGGATGAACGGCTACGCAATAGAGTGCAGGCTCTGCGCCGAGGACCCGAAGAACAACTTCTTCCCGAGCTTCGGCAGGGTCACGGCGTACTACTCGCCCGGAGGCATAGGCGTAAGGATAGACGGGGCCATCTACAAGGACTTCATCATACCGAGCTATTACGACTCCCTCGTCGTCAAGCTCATAGCG
>JACRLF010000081.1 GCA_016235365.1 Deltaproteobacteria bacterium
AATAAGGTCACGCCAGTTTTTTTGCATGGTGCCCCCGTCATTTTATTGTAAAATTATAGACCCGCTCTTGCACCGCCGAGGCGGCGGGCGATCCATCCATCGCTATGCTTTTAAAAACACAGCGCCCCACCCCATGCACATGAATGGCGGTATAAACGAGCGGATCTCGGTAGATCAGGTCTGGATCATGGCCCCCTGCGCCAGAGGACGCCGTCGGATATACGCCGTACTCGACCGCTATGGTTTCGCCGGCCCCCTGCGCCAGAGGACGCCGTTACTTGGAGTAGAGCTCCACGATGAGCTGCTCATGCATCGGCAGAGTCGTGTCTTCCCTTCTCGGGAGCCTGCCCACGGTTGCCTTCATGTTGTCCTTGTCGAGATTGAGCCACTCCGGGACCCCGCGCCTCTCCACAGCCTTGAGGTTTTCGGCAAGCCTGGGGTTCGTCTTCTTGTTGGGGGCGACCTCGATAATGTCGTTGGCCTTTATCCTGTAGGAGGGGATATCGACCTTTCTGCCGTTTACCCTGAAGTGGCCATGGGTAACAAGCATCCGCGCCTCGCTCCTGCAGCCGGCGAAACCGAGCCTGTGGACGACGTTATCGAGCCTCCTCTCGAGGAGCGATACGAGGTTATCGCCCGTAACGCCCTTTGCCCTGTCGGCGGCCTTGAACGTCCCCTTGAACTGGGACTCAAGCAGTCCGTAGACACGCTTTACCTTCTGCTTTTCCCTGAGCTGGAGGGCGTACTCGGAGACCTTGCCCCTTGCCTGGCCGTGCTGTCCCGGCGCATAGCTCCTTCTGTCAAAGGCGCACTTGTCAGTGTAGCACCTGTCGGCCTTGAAAAAGAGCTTCATGCCTTCACGTCTGCAAATCTTGCATACTGATTCGATATACCTCGCCAACTTCTCCTCCCTTTTTTAACTCAGTCTGCCGCCTGTCGACACCGCCGTCTTATCAGGACGGGGTGTTCCCGCGGAACGGCCTTAATTATCTCGCGGCCTGGCGGAACTTCAAAGCGTTGCTCAAAATCCATATAGCCGCCTCTATACAACCGCTGTTAGCCGCGTAACTACCAGGATATGGATTGCATGGTAGGGCATTTTTCAACACCCTGCCAATGCCAACTACCCCACATCCTGCCTCAAGTGTCAGACCCGGAGCGTTCTCGCAATCCTACGCCGCCATCATGGCCTGCGACCATTTCCGCCTGCCCGGGGTGTCAGACCACGATAAGTTGAAGCTCCCCGCGGCAAGCCGCGGGGAATCTTCGACATGCAGGGAATTTCTATTTCTATTCGCTCGCTTGACCCCGCAGCAAGCTACGGGGAATGCGCTCGCTATGCATGTTCAAGACCCTCATGAACACTAGCCCACTGCATCCTCCACCTGCCCGGGTGTCAGGAATCCATACGGCTCCGCGTTCATTGGGACTGCCTGCATCCTCCGCCTGCCCGGGATGTCAGACCCGGCGCCTTTTCGGCGGCCTGCACCCGTTGTGCGGAAGCGGGGTCACGTCCCTTATGAGGCTGATGCTGAAGCCCGCTGACTGCAAAGACCTGAGGGCCGACTCCCTGCCGGCGCCCGGCCCGTTGAGATAGACGTCCACGGACTTGACACCGCAGTCTATCGCCTTCTTCGCCGCCACATCCGCCGCCACCTGAGCGGCGAACGGGGTGCCTTTCCTGGAGCCCTTGAACCCCTGGGCCCCGGAACTCGACCAGGCTATGACATTGCCCTGGGGGTCCGCTATGCTGATGATAGTGTTGTTGAACGTGGACTTGATATGGGCGACCCCTTTTGATACCGCCCTCTTTTCCTTTTTGGCCTTTGCCATCCATACCCTCCGGCACCGATAACCCATGTACGGGTGAATTTTGAATATGCATAGCGAGCGCATTCCCCAGCCCCAAGCTGCGGGGTCAAGCGAGCGCATAGAAATTGTTTCCTTACATATCGAAGATTCCCCGCGGAAAAGCCGCGGGGAGCTTCAAGTCCTCCCAAGCCCAAGCTACGGAGAATCCTCTAAAAAACAGATAAGGAACCTCTGATTAATTCCTTGGTTCGTCATTGCGAGCGAAGCGAAGCAATCCCATCTTTTGATAAATCAATAACCTGGAGATTGCTTCGTCGCGTACGCTCCTCGCAATGACATAGAAAAAAAATAAATCAGAGTTTCCATAATTCTATCGTTCTGAAACCCACTGTGGTTTATATCCCATGGAGGTTCCATTTTTTGACGTTCTGAAACCCCTGTATATATAGACCCTCGGAGGCCTCATTTTTTTAACATTCTGAAACCATTGCAGGTATAAACTCGCGGAGGTCTTATTTTCTAACGTTCTGAAGCCCTGTATATATAGACCCCCGGAGGCCACATTTTTTAACGCCCCCCCTTTAACCCGCCCCCTGGGTTCCAGACCCTTGGAGGTCTTATTCGGTCTTCCTTGACGCGACAACGCCCTTCCTCGGGCCCTTGCGCGTCCTGGCGTTGGTGTGTGTCCTCTGGCCGCGCACCGGGAGGTTCTTCCTGTGGCGAAGCCCCCTGTAGCACCCAACGTCGATAAGCATCTTTACGTGCATGGAGACCTCTTTCCTCAAGTCTCCCTCGACCTTGAATTCGCCGTCTATGACCTTCCTGATGGCGGCGACCTGCGCCTCGGTGAGGTCCTGGGTCTTTATCGCCGGGTCCACGCCCGCCTTGCCGAGTATCTTCGCGGCTGATACGTTGCCTATGCCGTATATCTTTGTGAGCGCTATCACTATTCTCTTGTTCTTGCTAAGGTCTACTCCTGCGATCCTGGCCAATTCTATCCTCCTTGCGTTATCTCCCGGCACGACTATATGCCGCGTGGAAAAAGACTAACCCTGCCTCTGCTTGTGCTTCGGGTTCGCGCAGACCACCCTTACCACGCCGCCGCGCTTTACTATCTTGCACTTGACGCATATCTTTTTAACGGAGCTTCTTACCTTCATCTTGACCTCTCGCCTTTGAAAAATATCTGTCCCGCCCGCGGACGGTTATCCGCGCGGCGTCCCCGCACTGCCGCTGAAAATACTACTTGGACCGGTACGTGATCCTCCCCCTCGTAAGGTCGTAGGGGGAGAGCTCCACCGTGACCTTATCTCCAGGAAGTATCTTTATGAAATGCATCCTCATCTTGCCGGATACATGGGCGAGTACCTTGTGCCCGTTCTCAAGCTCGACCCTGAACATGGCGTTCGGGAGGGTCTCTATGACCGTGCCTTCCACCTGTATCGCTTCTTCTTTTGCCATCTTTCTTTTTTAAAAAAATTTAGGTAGTGTGCAGACAACCGGCGTAAACGGTAACTCTACCATAAAAACAAAAAGATTAAAAGTGAAATATTATATGAGCTTAACCGGGGCTCAACTGCCCCTAAATTTTCAGAATTCTAAAAACCTGCTCCGCCTCATGGCCCCGGAGTCTTCGGTACGCTACTCCCCCGGCTCAACAGCCCCGGTGTCTTTAGAATACCTATTAGATCGGGGCGCGCTCAGATCCTTGTCAGAACATACGGGCCTTCGTGGGTTATCGCCACCGTATGTTCGAAGTGCGCCGAGAGCTTCCCGTCGGCGGTCACCGCTGTCCAGCCGTCGTTGAGGACGTTGACCGAGCAGTCCCCGAGGTTTATCATCGGCTCGATGGCCAGCACCATGCCGGCCTTGAGTTTCGCGCCCTTGCCCGGGGGGCCGAAGTTGGGGACCTGCGGGGGCTCATGCAATTCCCTGCCTATGCCGTGGCCTACGAAGTCGCGCACTACCGAGTAGCCCCGCGCCTCGACAAAACGCTGTATCGCGTGAGAAATGTCGTAGAGCCTGTTGCCTTCCATGGCCTGCTCTATGGCCTTATCAAGCGATGCCGCGGTGGCCTCTATCAGCCTCCTTGCGTTCTCCGAGATATTCCCCACCCCCACCGTAACCGCCGAATCGCCGTAAAACCCATCAAAGAAGACGCCGCAATCCATGCTTATGATGTCGCCTTCCTTCAGCACCTTTTTCACGGAAGGCATGCCGTGTACGACTTCGTTATTCAAGGAGGTGCAGAGACAGAAGGGGTAGCCCTTGTACCCCTTGAAGGCCGGCAGGGCGCGCCTCTTCTTAATCTCCTCTTCCGCAATCCTTTCGAGGTCCATTGTCGTGGACCCCGGCCTTACATTGTCCTGCAATACCCGGAGGACCTCCGCCACGATAACGCAGCTCCTCCTCATAGCCTCTATCTCGGCGGCCGACTTAAGTATTATTATTTCCTTTGTCAATGGCTTCAATTATGGCGTTCGTAATCTGGTCAACGCCGCCTATGCCGTCGATGGCGCGATAGAGGTCCCTGTTCGTATAATAATCGATAAGGGGCGCGGTCTCCTGCTCATAGACTTTGAGGCGCGCCTCGACCGTCTCTTCGCTGTCGTCTTCCCTCTGGTATATCTCGGAGCCGCACTTGTCGCACATGCCGATATTTATCGGCGTGTTGAATATCACATGGTAGCTCGCCCCGCACTTCTTGCAAACCCGTCTGCCGCTTAAGCGCCTGAGGAGCTCTTTTCTGTCGACGACTATCCCTATGACGCCGTCTATTTTCTTGTTCATCCCGTCGAGCGTCGTTTCGATGGATTTTGCCTGGGGTATGTTCCTCGGGAAGCCGTCGAGAATGAACCCTGTTGCGCAGTCAGCGTCCTTAATGCGGTCCGCGACCATGTTCACGACAAGCTCGTCAGGGACCAGTACCCCCTTGTCCATATATTCCTTCGCCTTTTGCCCGAGCTGGGTCTTGCTCCTTACGTTGGCACGCAGTATATCGCCTGTCGATATCTGCGGTATCTTCAACCTCTCCGAGAGGTTTTTGGACTGGGTGCCTTTCCCTGCTCCGGGGGCCCCGAGAAGTATTATGTTCATAACCTAAAGGCCCCTGCCCTTCGTCTTTCTTTTTTTGAACAGCCCGTCATAGCTGCGCGCCAGCATATGCGACTCTATCTGCTGGGCCGTATCCATGGCGACACCTACGACGATGAGGAGCGCCGTGCCGCCGAAGTAAAAAGGGGCGTGGAACTGCGTGATGAGTAAAGAGGGCAACACGGATACGATGGCCAGATATAACGCGCCCCAGAGCGTAAGCCTCGTCAGCACGGTGTCTATATAGTCGGCCGTATTGGCCCCCGGCCTTATCCCGGGGACGAAGCCGCCGTTTTTCTTGAGGTTTTCCGCCACGTCCTTAGGGTCGAACTGTATGGCGGTATAGAAATAAGTGAAGAATATTATCAATCCCACGTACAGAAGGTTATACAATACCCCGCCCGGATTCAGGCTCTGTGCGATGGACTTCATGAACGGTACATTTATGAAGTTGGCTACCGTGGCAGGGAAGACTATTATCGACGAAGCGAAGATGGGCGGAATGACGCCGGCCGAGTTCACCTTCAGAGGCAGGTGCTGCGTGCCTCCGGCCATGACCTTCCTGCCGACGACCCTCTTCGGGTACTGTATCGGGATCTTCCTCTGCCCCATCTCCATGAAGACGATGCAGCCTACGACTACGACCATGAGTGCGAGCATGAAGACCACGACGAGGAAGTTCATCTCGCCGGCCCGCACCAGCTGGATAGTGTTGTTGAGGGCCGCCGGCATCCTCGCTATGATGCCGACGAATATTATGAGCGATATGCCGTTGCCGATGCCCCTCTCGGTTATCTGCTCGCCAAGCCACATGAGGAATACGGTCCCTGACGTAAGGGTGATTAGCGTCATGGCCCTGAAGCCCCAGCCCGGGAAGAGGACTATCGGCTCTCCGGCGGGGCCCCTCATGCTCTCAAGCCCTATGGCTATCATCGTGCCCTGCACGAGGCTGAGCGCCACCGTGAGGTACCTGGTGTACTGTGATATGGCGTTTCTGCCGGACTCGCCCTCCTTCTGTAGCTTCTCGAGCTGAGGCACCACTGCCGTCAGGAGCTGGAGTATGATGGAGGCGCTTATGTACGGCATTATGCCGAGAGAAAAAACGGAGAAACGCTCAAGCGCCCCTCCGGTGAACATCGTTGCGAAGTCAAGGAGCGTCCCGCTTGCGGCCTTGAAGAACCCGGAGAGCGCCTCGGCGTCGATCCCCGGGGTAGGTATATAGACGCCTATCCTGAAAACGGCAAGGAGTACGAATGTAAATATTATTCGGCGGTTGAGCTCTGGGATCTTGCTGATATTCTGTGTTATCCCAGCCAATTATATTACCTCCGCCACACCGCCCGCGGCCTTGATCTTCTCAATAGCCGGACCGCTGAACATCTCTGCCTTCACGGTCAGGGGGAACCCTACGTTCCCGTTGCCGAGCACCTTGAGCGGGCCGCTCTTTTTCTTGAGCACCCCCCTGCTGATAAGGGCCTCGGAATCAACCGTCTCCCCGGACTTAAACACCCTCGCCAGGTCTACGAGGTTCACTATCCTCGGGGCCACCTTGAAGATGTTGGTAAAGCCCCTCTTCGGCAGCCTCCTTTGAAGCGGCATCTGTCCGCCCTCGAACCCCGGCTTTATATTGCCGCCGGACCTGGCGGTCTGCCCCTTGCCGCCGCGGCCCGAGGTCTTGCCGAGGCCGGAGCCTTCTCCGCGCCCTCTCCTGGTCTTTTTCTGTACCGCCCCCTTCGGCGGCTTAAGTCTGTCTAACATGATATCTATAGACCCCTTGTTTGCTGTGTTGGTGGGTCGTTTTACGACCCTGCATCTATTCAGGTATTTTTAGCGTTCCGAAGCCCCCGGGGGTTTCATGCCCATGGTGGGTTGAAGCTTCCTGCGGCTTGCCGCGGGGCATCTTCGACATATAAGAAAATATCTATTACTATCCGCTCGCTTGCCCCCGCAACTTTTCTATCGGGCCTCGCGCTCGCTATGCATGTTCAACGCAGAGGAGATGGGCTACCTTGGCGATCATCCCCCTGATGGCCGGCGTATCGTTCAGGATCCTCGGCCTGTTCATCTTCTTGAGCCCCAGGCCGAGCAGGGTCTTCCTCTGCCTGACGGTGGAGCCGGAAGCGCTTCTTATCATCTTTATCTTTATCTTCTTCTCCGCCATTATCTTACCTCTTGGACCTGCTTGCCCCTGATAGCCGCCACGCTCTCCGGGCTCCTGAGCTGCTTGAGGGCGTCGAGTGTCGCCTTGACGACGTTGTGAGGATTGCTTGTGCCTAATGATTTGGTTAGGACGTTGTGTATGCCGGCCGACTCTATGACCGCCCTTACGCCGCCTCCGGCGATGATGCCGGTGCCGGGAGACGCGGGCCGCAGGAAGACCCTGCCGGCCCCGTAGGTGCCCGTGACCTCGTAAGGTATCGTTCCCTCGGCTATCGGTATCTCATAGAGCGACTTCTTGGCCTGCTCTATCGCCTTTCTTATGGCCTCCGGGACTTCGTTGGCCTTGCCGAGCCCTATGCCGACATGCCCTTTGCCGTCGCCCACCACCACTATGGCGTTGAAGCTGAACCTCTTGCCGCCCTTGACGACCTTCGCTACCCTGTTAAGGTATACGAGCTTATCCTTCAAATCCAAGGCGTTTGCGTCGATCCTTTCCAAAAAAAGCCTCCTTCTGCTCCTGACCGTTTAACTGTCCGATTGTCTCTCTTACCGTCTTATGGTTTCACACCTTACGGCCGTCTTTGCTACGCGGCATTCCATCAACCGCCGCCGCAGGCCCCGGCATCAAGGTTCAAAGGACTCTGCCGCATCCCCCCTTGCCCACGCCCCCCCTACTACAGCATCTCGATCCTTCGCGGCATATCGAGCGGCCTGAACGTCCCTCATACCACCTAATGCCCCCTCCTGCAGCGCATCCCCCTCCTTACAAACCGAGCGGCCAGCTCAAGGGGCTCTACCGCGGGGACCGGGCGGCTCAGAACTTGAGCCCGGCCTCCCTGGCGCCTTCGGCCAGCGCCTTTATCCTGCCGTGGTAGAGATACCCGCTCCTGTCGAATACCACGCAGTCTATGCCCTTTTCAAGGGCGAGCCTGGCTATCTTTTCGCCGACCTTCTTCGCGGTCTCACTCTTCTTGACGTCGGCGTCCGCGAAATCCTTGCTGTTGGAGGAAGATGCCGCGAGCGTTACCCCGGAGGCGTCGTCTACTATCTGAGCGTAGATGTGCTTGTTGCTCCTGTAGACATTGAGCCTCGGCCTCTGTTGAGTGCCCCTGACCTTCTTCCTGACCCTGCTCTTCCTTCTTTCCCATCCGCTGATATTTGCAGTTCTTCCGTCCATATCTATTATTTACCTCCGGCTGCCTTACCGGCCTTGCCGGCCTTTCTCCTTATGACCTCGTTGGAGTACTTGATGCCCTTGCCCTTATAGGGCTCCGGCATCCGGAGCGCCCTGATATCCGCGGCGACCTGGCCTATGAGCTGCTTGTCAGGGCCCTTCAACGTTATCAAAGTCTGCTTTTCGACGGACGCCTTTACGCCCTTGGGCAGCGGGTACTTGATAGGGTGTGAGTATCCGAGCGACAGGTTCATCACTTCACCCTGGATATCGGCCTTGTAGCCTACGCCGATTATCTCGAGCTTCTTTTCGAACCCCTCGTTGACGCCCTTGAGCATATTGTCTATGAGGGTCCTGGTGAGCCCGTGCAGGGACCTTGCCGACCTTGATTCGTCCGCCCTCTGGACGTTTATCGACGAGCCCTTTAACTCTACCGTTACCTCCGGCCTCAACGGCAACTCAAGTTCACCGAGCGGGCCGCTCGCCTTTATGACCCCCTTATCGAGAGCCACCTTGACGTTAGACGGGATGTTGATATTGCGTTTGCCTATTCTTGACATTTTCGCTAAAACCCTTCTTGTAAGTGTCCTGACGGTCTTTTATGTTTTTGCAGGTTAAACCGTATTATCATGGCCCGCGGCGCGCATTGTCTCAATGCCCGCCAACGGCCCCCGCATGTCTCTCGTACAAGTTAAAATACGGTGCAGATGACCTCTCCGCCCACGCCCAACTCCCGCGCCTTCTTGTCGGTCATTACGCCTTTTGAGGTCGATATGATCGCTATGCCGAGGCCGTTCAGCACCCTCGGTATATCTTCCTTGCCGACATACTTTCTGAGCCCTGGCTTGCTGACCTTCCTTATGCTCGTTATCGCACCCTTCTTTGACGGGGTGTACTTGAGCAGAACCCTCATACGCACCCTTCCGTCTTCCTTTATCATGCCGAAGTCCTTTATAAAGCCCTCTTCCTTCAGGATCTTCGCTACCTCGGTCTTGGTATTCGACGCCGCCAGCGTCAACTCGTTGTGCCTGGCGCGCATCGCGTTCCTGATCCTTGTCAGCATATCCGCTATCGGGTCTGTCATCGACATCTCTTTAACTCTCCGTTGGTTGAAGCTCCCCGCTAGCCAAGCCGCGGGGAATCTTCGATATATAAAGTAGTATCTATTTCTATTCGCTCGCTTGACCCCGCAGCTTGGGCTTAGGGGAATGCACTCGCTATGCATGTTCAGATAATATTTCCAGGTACGGCCCTGAATCTCCCCGCAAGCCGCGGCTTGCGTCCCTTGCTTTCGCCATAAAAATCCGAGCCGTCCGCGTCGCGCCTTTTGAATACAGCGGCTACCAGCTCGATTTCATGACGCCGGGAAGTTCGCCCTTGAGGGCCATCTTCCTCATGCATATCCTGCACATGTCGAACTTCCTGTAGTACGCCCTCGACCTGCCGCAGATGGGGCAACGGTTGTATTCCCTGACCTTGAACTTCATCTTCCTCTTGGCCTTTGCTATGAGTGATTTTTTAGCCAATCAAAACCTCCAGATACTTGTTGCCCTGTTATTTTGTAATCCGTCTGTTTAAGAGTTGTCCAAATACCAATCGGTCTATGCGCTGAGCCGGGGCGGGAAAATCGACCGCCCTATGCGCCGGAAGTCCCGTTTTGCCGCTCAGCTCCTGAACGGCACGCCGAGGTGCTTGAGGAGGGCCTTGGCCTCCTCGTCGGTCTTGGCCGTGGTGTTGATGGTTATGTTGAGCCCCCTGATCTTGTCTATCTTGTCGTACTCTATCTCAGGGAATATTATCTGCTCTTTTATGCCGACGGTGTAGTTGCCCCTGCCGTCGAAGGACCTGTCGGGCATGCCCTTGAAGTCCCTTATCCTGGGGATGCTGAAGTTGGCGAAGCGGTCGAAGAACTCGTACATCTTGGCGCCCCTCAGCGTCACCATGCAGCCGATGGGCATCCCGGCCCTGAGCTTGAAGGTGGCTATCGACTTTTTGGCCTTTGTCACCACGGGCCTCTGCCCCGTTATCATGGACATGTCCCTGCTGGCCGCCTCTACGACCTTGATGTCTTTCACGGCCTCGCCGAGCCCCATGTTCAATACTATCTTCTCGAGCCTGGGGACCTGCATCACGTTCTTGTATTTGAATTCCTTCATCATCGAAGGAACCACTTCCTTGTTATATTTTTCCTTGAGCCTTTCCGTCATCTGTCAAGCACCTCTCCGCACTTTTTGCATACCCTGATATTCTTGCCGTCATCGAGCGTCTTTTTGCCGACCCGCACCGGCCCTTTGCATTTTTCGCAAAGGAGCATCACGTTCGAGATGGCTATGGGGGCCTCTTTCTCTATTATGCCGCCGTGCTTATATTTGGCATTGGGCTTCTGGTGGCGCTTGACTATATTGAGCTTCTCCACGACTACCGCGGCCTTGTCGACGACAACCCTTGATACCTTGCCGGTCTTGCCCTTCTCTTTCCCGGCTATGACCATCACCTGATCGTCTCTTCTTATCTTGAATGCCATCTCTACCTCTGACTTAAAAACTTTTTATGGTACGGCGCCGTTTTTCCAGCTCAGCCGTTGTTGCTCGACATGAAGTCCGCGCCGCCTTATTATAACCCCGCCGCCGTTCTTTATTTAATCCGGCCGCCCGCCATCAGCCCGTCCGCGTCGGCTATCCGGGATCAGAGCACCTCCGGGGCGAGCGATACAATCTTCATGAACCTCTTCGCCCTCAGCTCCCTCGCCACCGGGCCGAAGATCCTGGTGCCTATCGGCTCGTTGTCCTTGTTTATTATGACGACGGCGTTCTCGTCGAATTTTATATATGAGCCGTCGATGCGCCTTATCTCCTTGACCGTGCGCACGATGACCGCCCTGACGACCTCGCCCTTTTTGACCTTGCCGTCGAAGATGGCCTCTTTGACGTTGCAGATAATGACGTCGCCTATCTGCGCGATGAGTTTATTCGAGGCGCCGACCACCTTTATGCACGAAACCTTCTTGGCTCCGGAGTTGTCGGCCACGCCGAGTATCGACCGGATCTGTATCATTTCGCCTTCTCCAGTATTTCTTTCACGCGCCACCTCTTGGTGCTGCTGATCGGACGCGTCTCAACTATCATGACCTTATCGCCGGCCTTGCACTCGTTCTTCTCGTCATGCGCCTTGTATTTGACGCGCCTTTTCACGTACTTGCCGTAAAAAGGGTGCTTTGTGAGCCTCTCTATGGAAACAACTATCGTCTTGGCCATCTTGCCGCTGGATAACACATTGCCTACAAGGGTCTTTTTCTGTGTTCTCGTCTCTTCCATCTTACGCACCCCTTTCCTTCTCGGCAATGATTGTCTTTAGGCGCGCTATATCCTTGCGCACCATCCTTATCTTCATCGGGTTCTCGATCTGGCTGGTGACATGGCGCATCCGCAGGTTGAAAAGCTCCCTTGCGAGCTCCGTGTCCTTGGCCTTTATCTCATCGATAGACATGTTCTTTATTTCAGACGCTTTCATAATCTGTCCTTTTCATGTAGTCCGGTTGGGGCCGATACGTACCTGGCGCCCTGAGCCCTACAGCGCCGCGTCGCGCATAATGAACTTCGTCGGTATGGATATCTTGTGGGCGGCGAGCCTGAACGCCTCCCTGGCTATGGCCTCGGTGACGCCCTCCATCTCGTAGAGTATCCTGCCGGGCTTTATCACCACTACCCAGTCCTCGGGGCTGCCCTTTCCGCTGCCCATCCTTGTCTCAGCGGGCTTCTTGGTGATAGGCTTGTCCGGGAAGACCCTTATCCAGATCTTTCCGCCCCTTTTTATGTAGCGGGTCATGGCTATCCTCGCGGCCTCTATCTGCCTGGTGGAAAGCCACCCGCACTCCTGGGCCTGGAGCCCGTAGTTGCCGAACGAGAGGGTGGAGCCCCTCTGCGCGAGCCCCCTTCTCTTGCCCCTCTGCTGCTTTCTGAATTTAACCTTCTTCGGAATTAACATTGTTCTCTCACCCGTTTACTGAGCCGCGGCGCCGGGTTCTTCCGCCACCCTGGGCTGCGCCACGACATCGCCTTTATATATCAGTACCTTCACGCCTATCTTGCCGTATGTGGTCATGGCCTCGGCCACCCCGTAGTCTATATCGGCCTTGAGCGTATGGAGCGGGACCCTGCCCTCCCTGTACCATTCGGTCCTCGCTATCTCGGCCCCGCCGAGCCTGCCCGCGCACGTAATCTTTATCCCTTTGGCCCCCATCCTGAGCGCCGAGGTGACGGCCTTTTTCATCGCCCTCCTGAATGAGACCCTGCGCTCGAGCTGAAGGGCAACGTTCTCGGAGACAAGCTGTGCGTCCACGTCCGGCTTCCTCACCTCGGTTATCTCGATGCCGACGTCCCTGCCCGTAAGCTTGGCGAGCTGCTTTTTCATAACGTCTATCTCGGCCCCGCGCTTGCCTATGACTATACCAGGACGCGCCGTGCGTATTATGACCTTTACGTTGTTGGCGGTCCTCTCTATATCTATGCTCGATATCCCGGCGTGGAAGAGCTTCTTTTTTACGAACTTCCTTATATTCAGGTCTTCGTGAACGAAGCTGGAGTAATTTTTCTCGGCGTACCACCTGGATATCCAATCCCTGGATATCCCCAGCCTGAAACCTATTGGATGTACCTTCTGACCCAAAAAACTACCTCCGTTCAGCTCATGGTTTTTATTTATTACGGACGTTGCCCTTATAGCGGCGCCGCGTCAAGCCCGGCGCATATCCCCCTGCGCCCCCAATATCAAAGGTCGGCGCCACGGACTTATATCTCAGCGAGGACTATGGTGACGTGGCTCGTCCTCTTGCGGACGAGCGCCCCTCTGCCCATAGCCTTGGAATACGTGCGCTTCATGACGGGGCCGGGGTCCACAAAGGCCTTCCTGACAACGAGCTTGTCTACGTCGAGGTTCTTGGTGTTCTCGGCGTTGGCCACCGCGCTCTTGACGAGCTTGGTGATATCCCTGCCTACGGCCTTCTTGCAGAAGCCGAGCGTGGAGAGCGCCTCATCGACCTTCTTGCCCCTTATGAGATCGACCACGAGCCGCGTCTTCTGCGGGGAGACCCTTAAATATTTTAAAATCGCCTTGGCTTCCATCTCTGAGACTTGCTCCTTATCTTCCTTTTGGATACGGCCCTCTGCCCGACTGTACGACCTCAGCCGCCTGTATGCGGCCCCTGCATCGAAACTCCCCGCAACAAGCTGCGGGGAATCTTAGAAATGCAAGGAAATCTTTTTCTATTCGCTCGCTCGACCCCGCGACTTGGGCTTAGGGCCGGGCGCTCGCCATGCATTTTCAGCCGCCCCTTATC
>JACRLF010000082.1 GCA_016235365.1 Deltaproteobacteria bacterium
ACCGAGGACAAAGCAGCCCATGACCAACCGGTCTATATCAGCCGTGCGCCTGGAGTATGCCCTGAGCACACAGGCCGCGCTTGCAATGCGCGTCCTCGGAACCGAGACCGCCGTGTCGCCTAACGCCGTCAGGATGCGCCGTTCGTAGTAACCGTTGCGGCGGTCCGCCACCCCGCCGTTCAACGCCTCAAGGCGACTCCTCTCGACATGGGCATCCATTGTGTCCTCTATCGCCCTGCGAAACGCCTTAAGTCCTTCCTCCTTCCACTCGTCGCCAGACCATCCGTCGCATGAGCTTATATTCAACTCCTTGACTATCTGCGAGGCTTGTGAGAAATTCTCAATCGTGGCTCTCTGGGCCATAGGGGTATCTCCTTATAGTTGGTTGCGAGCCGCTATAAAGATACCCCTTTCCTTTTACTGACACAAGATATGGTACATTACCGCCATGTATGTTTAATTGCGAATTTCTTGATTAAATTGTACATTATAATATAGTGAAGTAGGGTGCGCTCTGCGCACCAAGTGGGTCGGATTAAATAACGAAATCCAACAACGCCTATTGTTGATTTTAAATTGTAGTTTATACTATTCGAGTGCAATCTTCAAGCGCCACATTCAGTAAGAACGTTACACTTTTCTCAAGCAGTCCGTCAACTGTCATCACCTCGGCTCAGGAGAAATCCTACGTTGAGTTTCGGCCTCCCCCCGTTTACACCGCCCCTCTTTTGTGATATTTTTAATGTTTCCTTCGGGTTGAATTCCTCGAAGCTTGCTTCGTAAGTTTTCAATTCCCTCCCCCTTGACGGGGGAGGGTCAGGGCGGGGGTGAAAAAGATTTCACCCTCCCCTTGTCCGCTCCCGTCGAGGGAGGGGACGTATAAGGAGATACCCCGCGGCTTGCTCCGGGGTGGTTCAATGGCATGCAACCGATAAACGACACCCCCTTCAGGATGAAGACCGATTTCGAACCGAGGGGCGACCAGCCCAGGGCCATAAAGGCCCTTGTCGACGGCGTAAAGAGGGGCGAGAGGCACCAAGTGCTCCTCGGCGTCACCGGCTCTGGCAAGACCTTCACCGCGGCAAAGGCCATAGAGGAGCTTGGAAGGCCCGCCCTCGTCATCGCACCGAACAAGACCCTCGCCGCCCAGCTCTACGCCGAGTTCAAAGACCTCTTCCCGGAAAACGCGGTCGAGTACTTCGTCTCGTACTACGATTACTATCAGCCCGAGGCGTATGTCCCGGCCTCCGATACGTTCATAGAGAAGGACGCCTCGATAAACGACGAGATAGACAAGCTCCGGCACTCGGCCACGCACGCGCTCCTGACGAGGAGGGACGTCATAATAGTGGCCTCGGTCTCCTGCATATACGGCATAGGCTCCCCGCAGGACTACGGCTCCATGCACCTCTATTGCGAGGGGGGGATGGAGACCGGGAGGGATAACGTCCTTAAAAGGCTCGTGGAGATGCGCTACGAGAGGAACGACTACGACTTCCACAGGGGCGCGTTCAGGGTAAGGGGTGACATAGTGGACGTATTCCCGGCGTATGAGGCCGAGACCGCGATAAGGTTCGAGTTCTTCGGCGACGCCATAGAGGCCATATACGAGATAGACCCGCTCAGGGGCAGGCCGTTGAGGAAGATCGGCAAGGCCCTTATCCACCCGGCGAGCCACTTCGTAACTACCAAGGACAACATCAAGAGGGCCATAAATTCCATCAGGGACGAGCTGAGAGAGAGGCTCAGGGAGCTCAAGGCGCGGAATAAGCTCCTTGAGTCCCAGAGGATTGAGCAGAGGACGCTATTCGACCTCGAGCTTCTCGATGAGATGGGGTACTGCCCCGGCATAGAGAACTACTCAAGGCATATAACCGGCAGGCTCTCCGGCGAGGCCCCATATACGCTCATCGATTACTTCCCCGATGACTATCTCCTCTTCATAGACGAGAGCCATATAACCATACCGCAGTTGAACGGCATGTACCACGGCGACCGGTCGAGGAAGCAGACGCTCATAGAGTACGGCTTCAGGCTCCCCTCGGCCCTCGACAACAGGCCGCTCAAGTTCGAGGAGTTCGAAAAGAGGGTCAACAAGGCCGTCTACGTCTCGGCCACGCCGGGGGAGTACGAGTACCGGGTCTCCGGCCACAACGTGGCTGAGCAGATAATCCGCCCCACGGGGTTGATGGACCCGGAGATAGAGGTGAGGCCCGCGCTCACGCAGGTCGACGACCTCATCGGCGAGATAAAAAAGAGGGTGAAAAAGGGCGAGAGGGTGCTCGTCACCACCCTTACAAAGAGGACGGCCGAGGACCTCGCCACGTACTACTCGGAGCTCGGGGTCAGGGTCAAGTACCTCCATTCGGACATCGAGACGCTTGAGAGGGTGGAGATAATACGGGACCTGCGCCTCGGCAAGTTCGACGTCCTGATAGGGATAAACCTCCTGCGGGAGGGCCTCGATATACCGGAGGTGTCGCTCGTCGCCATATTCGACGCGGACAAGGAGGGGTTCCTGCGCTCCGAGCGCTCTCTAATACAGACGTGCGGACGCGCGGCGAGGAACGTCTCCGGCAGGGTTATCCTCTACGCCGACACGGTGACGCAGTCCATGAGGGCCGCCATGGGAGAGACCGAGAGGAGGAGGGGGATACAGGCCGATTACAACAGGGTTAACAACATCACTCCCGAGACGATAAAGAGCAGGATAAAGGATATACTGAGCTCGATATACGAGGGCGATTACTATACCGTCCCCACGGCCGGGGAGAAGACCGCCGAGTACGTCCCGCCGCACGAGATACCGGCCCTTCTGAAGTCGCTCCGCAAGGAGATGGACAGGGCCTCCAAAAAGCTCGATTTCGAGAAGGCCGCGGAACTGAGGGACAGGATAAGGGAGCTTGAGGACGTGGAGCTGAAGATAGGGTAGATGCCTGAAGATGAAGAACCAAGAAAGGAGAGCCCAGTATGCTTTCAGCTTTTTGCTTTTACGCCGCGCTTGCGATCTTCCATGGACCATCCGTGGATTCGATGCGGCAAGGCGCCACTTTGGTTCAGGGAAATCACATCGTATCCTCAACCCTTATCGCAAGCAACGATGCCGGAGATTCAGACAATCGCAAATGCAAATCGCTGGATGTGCGTGAATTCGGTCTGATCAGCGACGGTTCCATTAGCGCGCCCTGGACCGAGGCCGCGTTGATAGACAAGTTCGGCCCCCCATGCGAAATAATCGACCTGGGGTATCTCAAAAGCACAGGGCCTGACCCGCGGGGCGGCAAGACCGGCTCTCAGGCAGACCAATATCTCGAAAAAAAACAATACGTATATAAAGGCGATTACAGCAACAAGACGACCATAATAACCATCATTGACGGCAAGGTGGCGAGAAAGGAAAGGGTTGACGAATAGGAGGACGTACCCGTACTTTCAGGAATCAGACCACATAAGGCCCCACTGTCGGCGTCCGCCCCACGGCGGCTCGCTATCCCCTGCGGCGTCTTTCCACGGCCACCGGCATAGTGGCCCATACCCTGTAGTATAGGAGCGGGTGCGCGTATCTCTCCCATGCGCGGGCGAGCCTCAAGGCCCTCCTCTTGCCGACCCCGAGGGATAGAAGGAGACAGAATACATGCAGGCTGTTGAAGTAGTGCTGGAGTACGGACATGGCTTTAACCTCCCTGTTGGACTGCCACTTCCCTGTAATTTACTTATCGGCATGACTGAGGGGGGACTTCAGGGGAATTTTCCCGGCGGCGGGCGTGGATTTTCAAACCGAAGGCTTGATACCGAACCCATAAAAGTATACAATTGACGGGTTGATACGCGGTAAAAAACAATCGGGGAGTATCACAGATGGCGCGGGACTTTTTAAAGGCCTTGAAAGAGAGGCCGCTTCTTTTTGACGGGGCCACCGGGACCATGCTCCAGAGGCTCGGATTGAAGCCGGGGGGCTGTCCCGATGAGCTGAGCCTCACGGACCCCGGCATGGTGAAAAAGGTCCACACC
>JACRLF010000095.1 GCA_016235365.1 Deltaproteobacteria bacterium
ATGCCGAAGTTAAGGACTAACAAAGGGGCCGCCAAGAGGTTCAAGCTCACCGGGACCGGCAAGGTAAAGAGGAGAAAGGCCGGGATGAGGCATATCCTGACGAGCAAATCGAGCGGCTCAAAGAGGGTTTTAAGGAAATCGACACTGATCTCCAAGACTCATGAGGATTCCATAAAAAAGATCCTGCCGTATGGATAGCGTATCCCGCAATCGCCTCAGGGGCGGGTGGGCGCGATAAGGAGCAACCGGGGGATTCAGGGGCGGCAGGGGGTGAGGAGATAGGAGTAACTGGGGGATATGGGGGTGGCAGGGGAGGAGATGAGGAGCAACATGGGGATTCAGGGGCGGCAGGGGATCAGCACAAGGGGATCGACCGGCAGGGGATCAGGAAGCCGGGGGCTTGCGTTGCCGCGCAGCCGGTAATATAGAGGCGCCCTTGAGTCATAACCATACATAGCAGATAAGGAAGGAGCAGTACGATGCCGAGGGTTAAAAGGGGCGTTAACGCCAAGAAGAAAAGGAATAAGGTCCTAAAGGCCGCCAAGGGCTACAGGGCGGGCAGGGGCAAGCTCTACCGCATAGCCACCGAGGCCGTGGACAGGGCGTTGCAGTACGCATACGCGCACAGGAAGTCGAAGAAGAGGGAGATAAGGAGCCTCTGGATAGTGAGGATAAACGCCGCGGCCAGGGCTAACGACATCACATACAGCCGACTTGTGAACGGCCTGCTGAGGGCCAACGTCGCCATCGACAGGAAATCGCTCGCGGACCTCGCGGTAAGCGACCCGGCCGGGTTCACGAAGATCGTCTCGATAGCCAGGGCAAGCCTTGCTGCATGAACGAAAGGCTCGATAACCTCCTCAACAGGGCCCTGGGCGAGTTGGCCTCATCTTCCACGAAGGAGGATGCGCTCAAAGTGAAGGCCGCGTATCTGGGCCGCAAGGGAGATCTCGCCATCTTGCTCAAAGAGCTCGGCAGCCTTCCGCCTGATCAGAGGAAGGCCGCCGGGGAGGCGATAAACAGGGTAAAGGACCGCATAGAGGAGGAGGCCGGAGCGCTCATCTCCAGGTTCGACGACGCGGAAAAGGCGGAGAGGCTATCCAGGGAGAGGGTGGATATAACCCTCCCGGGCAGGTCACAGAGGCCGGGCAAGGCCCACCCAGTCACGCAGGTGATGGACGAGATAGAGGCAATATTCACCGGCCTCGGCTTCGACATCGCCGAGGGGCCGGAGGTGGAACTCGATTATTACAACTTCGAGGCGCTGAACTTTCCTAAAGACCATCCCGCAAGGGACATGCAGGATACCTTCTTTATCGGCCCGGACGTGCTGCTCCGCACCCATACCTCGGCCGTGCAGATAAGGGTGATGGAATCTCAGGCCCCTCCCTTAAAGGTAATAGCCCCGGGCACGGTCTACCGCAGGGACTCAGACATAACACACTCTCCGATGTTCCACCAGGTCGAAGGCTTCATGGTCGACAAAGGGGTCAGGTTCACCGACCTCAAGGGGATACTCACGCTCTTCCTCCACGCCCTCTTCGGGGAGAAGACCCCGGTGAGGTTCCGCCCGAGCTTCTTTCCGTTCACAGAGCCAAGCGCCGAGGTCGATATCGGCTGCGTCATCTGCGCCGGGAAGGGGTGCAGGGTCTGCAAAGGGTCCGGGTGGCTCGAGATACTCGGCGCCGGCATGATACACCCCGAGGTCTTCAAGGCCGTCAAGTACGACCCCGAGGCCTGCACCGGCTTCGCCTTCGGGCTCGGCGTGGAGAGGATAGCCATGCTCAAGTTCGGCATAGACGACTTGAGACTCTTATTCGAAAACGATATCAGGTTCCTAAGGCAGTTTTAGAATTCTACGGAAAGAGTCTATTGTTGTCATTGCGAGGAGCGGTCTTTGCGACGAAGCAATCTCCAAATGGTTCGGCCTCTTGATTTTCCAAGTACGCTCCTCAGGTGTTCACCCGATGATATTCAGCTATAACTGGTTAAAGGAATATATCGAAAGCCCGTTGGCCCCGAAGGACCTATCTGACGTCCTTACCATGACCGGCACCGAGGTGGAGAGCGTCTCTTCGTCGGGCCCGTCCGTAAGCGGCGTGGTTACGGCCACTGTGCTCGGCTGCGCCAGTCACCCCAACGCCGACAGGCTCCAGCTCTGCGAGGTGACCGATGGCAGGGAGACCTACTCAATCGTCTGCGGCGCAAGGAACATGACGCCCGGGGACAGGGTGGCGCTCGCCCTTGACGGCGCGGAGCTCCCTGGCGGGGTCAGGATAAAGAGGTCCAGGATACGCGGGGTCGAATCCCAGGGCATGATGTGCTCAGAGGTGGAACTCGGCATCAAGGATACCTCAGAGGGCATCATGATACTGCCGCAGGATATACCACCCGGCAGGGACATAAACGAAGTCCTCGGTCTAAAGGACTTTATGATGGAAGTCGGCGTAACCCCTAACAGGGCCGACCTTTTAAGCGTCCGGGGGCTCTCAAGAGAGGTCTCGGCCGTTACCGGCGCGCCGTTCAGGGATAAGGACTTTACGCTCGTTGAGGAAGGCGAGCCCGTAGACGATTATATCTCCGTCAGCATAGAGTCCGGGGCCCCTTGCAGGAGGTATGCGGCAAGGGTCATTGAAGGCGTTACAATAGGGCCTTCGCCGGATGGGCTGAAAAAGAGGCTTGAGGCCCACGGCATAAGGTCCGTAAATAACGTGGTCGATGCAACGAACTACGTGATGCTTGAGATTGGCTCTCCGCTCCATGCCTTCGACCTCGACAGAATCGGAGGGAGGGCTATCGACGTAAGGCTCGCGGGCGACGGCGAGTCGATAATAACGATAGACTCCAGGGAGATGAGGCTCGACCCCTCGATGCTCGTTATCGCCGACGACAGAGGGCCGGTGGCCCTGGCCGGGGTCATGGGGGGGAAATCTACGGAGGTTACGGACGCAACAAGGAATATCCTGCTTGAGGCCGCGTGGTTCCTCCCGTCCTCTGTAAGAAGGACGTCCAGAAAGACCAACCTCTCAACCGATTCGTCCTACAGGTTTGAGCGCGGGGTCGACATAAACGGCCTGTCCAGAGCCCTTGACCTGTGCGCCGTGATGATAAAAAGGCTCGCCGGCGGCTGCGTGGCAAAGGGAACTATAGACCTTTATCCGGAGGAGATCGCTCAAAAGCCAATAGGGCTACGCATGGAGAGGGTTAGGGCGCTTCTTGGGGTTGATCCGGGCAAGGCGGATGCGCTCGATATCCTCAAGAGGCTCGGCGTCCAGGCTGAAGAGACCCATGACGGGGTCTTCAAGGCCGTTGCCCCTTCCTGGAGGGTCGATATAAACGAGGAGATAGACCTCATAGAGGAGATATCGAGGCTCTATGGGTACGATAACATACCCGTCACACTCCCGGCGTCAGCGCTCAGGCAGGCATTTGCAAGCAGGGCCTTCAACATTAAGAGAAAAGTTAAGCAAGTTATCACAAGTATCGGATTTATCGAGGTTATAAATTATAGCTTCGTATCCGGGAATCTCTTTTCGATGACAGGGGCCGCCACAAAAGAGGGCGTAGGGATATTGAACCCTCTTACCGGGGAGCAGACCGTGATGAGGGACAGCCTCCTGCCCTCGCTCCTTGATAACCTGCGGCGCAACCTCCTTAAGAAAAACGAGGACTTGAGGATATTCGAGCTCGCCCCAATATTCACCCCCAAGGGCAAGCTCCCCGATGAGCGGTGGAAGGTGGCGGGTCTTATCTACGGGCTCAGGTGGGAGTACAAGTGGAATTACGCGAAAGAGTGGGCCGATTTTTTTGACGTGAAAGGCGCGGTGGAGCGGCTTTTTGACGGCCTTGGGATGTATCTGCCGTTGGAGGTGGCTGGAGTGGACGCATCCGACAGGCTCTTCCACCCAGGCAAGTCCGCGGCCTTGCTCTTAAACGGCAGGAGATGCGGCGTCTTTGGCGAAGCGCACCCAGATGTCGTCCAGGCCTTTGACTTGAAGAGGCCAGTATACTTGTTTGAAGCGGATATCGATTCTATCGTGGAAGCACCTGCAATGAAGGCACGGTATCTTCCCCTGCCAAGGTTCCCTGAATCGGCCAGGGATATAGCCTTCATAGTTGATGACAGGGTTCCCTACGGGGAAATAATAAAATCTATCGAAGATTTAGATACGAAACTTATTGAAAAGGTAGAACTGTTTGATGTATACTGTGGCGGCAATATCCCTTCAGGCATGAGGTCCATGGCTATCCGTATAGTCTACAGGTCGGCGGAAAGGACCCTGACGTATGAGGAAGTCGAGTCCATGCACTCCGGGGTCGCAAAGAGGCTTGCGGAGAGGTTCGGGGCTGAGATAAGGGTTTGATAGGGGCTGCGGGGTGAGATGGGCGAGGGGCGGCATCATTACGCATATGCTCGCTATGCTTATTAGAGGAGTACCAAAGACTCTTATTACATTCAGGAGGAGTTGTCATGACCAAGGCGGATATCGTGGAGATAGTCTTTGAAAAGGTCGGCTTTTCCAAAAAAGACGTAGCCGCCGTAGTTGAAGAGATTTTCGAGTGCGTAAAGTCCACCCTTGAGAAGGGTGAGAAGGTTAAGATATCCGGCTTCGGGAACTTTACGATAAGGCATAAGAGGGCGAGAAGGGGCAGGAACCCTCAGACGAGGCGTAGGCCTTCGAACATGCATGGCGAGCGCGAGGCCCGCAGCTTGGGGCTGGGGTCAAGCGAGCGAATAGGAATAGATGCTTCCTTATATGTCGAAGATTAAGCGCGGCTTGGGGCTATGGGGAGCTTCAAGGCGGGGTTGATCCAGATAGCTCGGTGGTTTGGCGAAGGGAGCGGAACCTAACTCAATGACCTGAGAGGTTGCGGGAAAACTCAAAATTCATTCAGGCTGCTCAAAAAGCTCCGTATGCAAGGCGTCGAGAAGCGAGGAATGAGGCGTAGTGTATTGCTACGCCGTAGCAGAGCGACGATTTTTTAGCGTTCTGAAGCCACAACGGTTTTTTTAGCCCCAGTGGGTTCATTGACGACGCCGCAGATGGACTTTTTCAGCAGCCTGCCAAGAGAATATCCCTATGCAGACTGCACAGATACCGGAAAAGCTCTACTTCAAGATAGGCGAGGTCGCGAAGCTTACAAGAGTAAAGCCCTATGTGCTGCGGTACTGGGAGTCCGAGTTCAGGATAATAAGCCCGAAGAAGTCCCTCGCCAAACAGCGCGTATACACAAAGAGGGACATCCATCTGATACTCGAGATAAAGAAGCTCCTGTACAAAGAGAAGTTCACCCTCGAGGGCGCGAAGAAGAGGATAAAGGAGATACAGGCCGAGTCGGCAAAGCAGCTCGACCTGCCATTCAACGATAAGAAGTTCCAGACCGCGCTCAAGTCCATAAAAAAGGAGCTGAGCGCCATAAGGAGTCTCCTTGATTGAAGCGGGCACGGCGTACGGTAATCAGGGAATCTTCAAACGGTTATAATAACGGGGCGTAGCGCAGCCTGGTAGCGCACTAGCATGGGGTGCTAGTGGTCGGAGGTTCGAATCCTCTCGCCCCGACCAGTTTTTTTATCAATCGAAGCTCCCCGCGGCAAGCCGCGGGGAGCTTCGATATTTTACTCCTCTCTTTATCTTGGCTTAACGATGAGTTCGCCCTGCATCCCTGCCTTTATATGGCCCGGGAGGTCACAAATAAGATCGTATGCGCCGGACTTTGAAGCGTGAACAATGACGGGAATGGTGTCTCCCGGCCGGACTACAGCCTCTACCCCCAGTTCTTTCAGCTCAAATTCATGAGTTGTTTTCCCGGTGTTTTTCACTATAAACCTCACGGTTTCCCCTTCGTTAACCACGAGAGTCGAAGGGACAAACCTGTACTCCGATAACTCCACGGATATTGTCTTTGAAGCATGTTGCTCTCCGGCCGAGACAGCCATCCCAACTTCAATTAGAAGTTCTGAGCCATACGACAGGAAGAAACCCGCCAGTATCCCGATCATGGCCATCCGGTGTTGCCCCTGCAATTTCCCCAGATGGATAAGCTCTCCGATTATATACAGAATGGATCCCGCGGCAAGCGTAAGAAAAAGCAGCTCAATGGTGGCCGATATAAAGAACGAGCCTATTATTGTGCCGAAGAAGGTCGGGGCTCCTCCTATGAACCCGGCAAGGGTCAGGAACTTCCAGTCCACTTTCTTTAGCTTCAGCGGAGCGGCGATTCCAAAACCCTCTGTCGCATTGTGCAATGCGAAGCCGACGATGAGCAAAAACGCCAGTGGAATTGCCCCGACGGCGTATTCCTGACCGATTGCGAGCCCTTCGCTGAAGTTATGAAGCCCTATACCTATGGCGATCATCAAAGAGAGGCGCTTGGAACGCGCCGCAGGGTCGGATTCCCTGTCCGACCCGATGAAATGCTCTTCAAACAATGTCAGGCCGAGCAACCCTATCGAAAAGCCGGCGACAAGGATTAACGTCAGAAATACCGATTCGGCCAAGCCCCCTCTCAGAAGACCCGACTTTGCTGATTCCTCTACCATCTCAAGGGCTTTGTGCGCTATCTCGATCAGGAGGAAGATAAGCACGCCTACGGATAGGGAATTGAGAAAAGCCCGCATCCGGGGTTTTGTAGAGAGAACAGCTACAGGAAGGCCAAGGAAGATGGTAAAACCCGCGATAGCGCCAAGCAGTAATAAATGTGCGAAACTCATGATTCCTCCCATGACACATGACGTTACAATAAATGATAATGAAATTCATTTTCAATGTCAAGAGAAAAAATAAGATTCTCCGCCCGTCCAGTTATCTTTTCAAAGACTCAACGCCAAAGGTGTATTTACCGCTCCTCAACATGTTCAAGGCACTTGTTCAACAGGGTCGCTATGTGCTCATCGGCAAGCGAATAATACGCAAGCTTACCCTCCCTGCGATAGCTGACAAGCCGCATACCCCGAAGAAGGCGCAGGTGATTCGAGACGGCGGTGCGCCCGACCCCGAGCATAGCGGCCAGGTCGCAAACACACAACTCCCCATGTGAGAGGGCTTGAACTACCCGTAACCGCGTGGGGTCGCCCAGCAATGCGAAGGTCTCCGCCATGACCGAAATAGCATCCTCGGAGGCCATACGGGCGGAGATCTCTTTCACGGCTTTCGTATTGACGCATAGAATCTCGCACATCCCCTCTTTGGATTTGGCCATATAACCTCAATTCATCATATGATGAATTGAATTATACTTTGTTTTGTAGTAAGATTCAAGGAAGAAATCTGAAACCGAGGAATTTGAAGTAAGCTATTTGATAGTGCGTAATAGCGAGGGGCCAAATGAATAAAAAGTTGACGGTGCGAATCGAAGGCATGGACTGTGAGAACGAGGCGAAGATCATAAGGGCCAGGATGGAGAGGCTCAAAGGGATAGGCCGCTTCGAGATAAACGTGGTATCGGGGACTTTAAGGCTCGACTATGACGAAAAAGTCTTGACGGAGCAGGATATCATGAGAGCCGTCGACGGCACGGGAATGAGGGCGCTTAAGAAGAAGGAGGCCGGAAGGACAGCGGCGTGGTGGAAGGAGCCGAGGATTCTGACCCTTTCAGTCAGCGGGTTTATTATCCTTGCAGCGTTTATATTGGAGCATATTTTCGGCCTTTCCCATGACAAGGCGATATACCTTTACGGAGCTTCCACCCTTATTGGTGGATATTACCCTGCAAAAATGGGCCTTGCCGCCTTGAGGACCTTGAGGCCGAATATAAGAACTCTTATGGTGGCAGGAGCCTTTGGCGCTATAGCTCTTGATTTGTGGGAGGAGGCGGCCCTTCTGGTGCTAATCTATTCCCTCGGAGATGTGCTGGAGGCCTATGCCTCGGACAGGGTAAGAAACGCCGTCAAGAAACTTATGGAGCTTGCTCCGAAGGAGGCCTTAGTAAAAAGAAATGGGAAAGAGGTTGTTCTTAAGGTCGAAGACGTCACGCCTGGGGATACAATCATAATCAGGCCGGGAGAAAGGCTGCCGCTTGATGGAAGGGTTATCAGAGGCGCATCATCATTGGACCAGTCGCCTATTACGGGGGAATCTATCCCGGTATCGAAGGGGCCGGGTGATGATGTCTTCGCAGGCTCCATAAACCAGAGGGGCGCTATCGATGTCGAGGTGACAAAACCGTTCAAAGACACGACGCTTGGAAAGATACTCCACTATGTCGAAGAGGCCGAGACAAGGAAGTCGAGCTACCAGAGGTTCGGGGAAACCTTCGGCAGATACTATACGCCTTTCATGTTCGCTCTCTCCCTCATGGTGATAATCGTTCCGACTATATTCACAGGGGGCTTCAGTCAATGGTTCTATAGGGGGCTTGTAGTGCTCGTGGTATCCTGCTCTTGCGGTATCGCCCTATCGATACCTGTTGCGGTTGTAGCCGCGGTTGCCAATGCCGCGAGACATGGGGTCTTGATCAAGGGAGGCGCCTCTCTTGAGTCTTTGTCACGCATCAGGGCGATAGCCTTCGACAAGACAGGCTCTTTGACGACCGGCAAGCCTATTGTGACAGACATCTTCCCATTCCGCGAAAAGACGGAAGAAGAGATATTAACTCTTACAGCATCCATAGAGAGCCGTTCGGAGCATCCTCTTGCGGATGCGATTATGAACAAGGCGAAGCAAGCGGGGGTTCATGTTCATGCGCTGGACTGGTTTGAGGCGGTCCCCGGCATGGGGGCAACGGCCATGATAGACGGAAAAGTCTATTGTGTCGGGAGCAAGGCGTTATGCGGCAGTCTCGGGGCTCTTGCCTCGGATGCCGAGGACAAAATAAATAATCTCGAGGCGCAGGGAAAGACTGTCATCGTTTCAACCGGCGAAAAGGAATTGATGGGGATAATCGCGGTCAGGGACGAACTCAGGCCCGAGACAAAGGATGCCTTGAAGAAGCTGAAAGACTTTGGAATAAAGGACATAATAATGTTGACAGGGGATAATAAGCATGTTGCCGGCGCCATGTCAATGGAGGCGGGGATTGATAGATACATGGCGGAGCTTCTGCCGGAAGACAAGGTAAATGCCGTAAATGCTATTAAAAAGGAGTATGGGATTGTGGGTATGGTTGGCGATGGTGTAAACGATGCCCCCGCAATGGCGGCTTCGGATGTTGGAATAGCGATGGGCGCCGCAGGTACCGATGTTGCCATAGAGACAGGCGATGTGGTGCTCATGTCGGACGACCTTTCGAAGATACCTTATGTCATTAGCCTGAGCAGGAGGGCTACAAATAACATAAAGCAGAACATCGCACTGTCTTTGGCTGTTATAGCCTTCCTGGTGCCTATGGCGCTTATGGGATGGATAGGGCTTGTGCCTGGTATACTCATAAACGAGATAGGAGGAATAATGGTAATTATAAACGGATTGAGACTGCTGAGATAAGCATTTCGAATCCCCCCGCCCCGACCGGTTCAGGAGGCCGCAACCATTTGAAAAACCGAATGGTTGCGGCTTTTTCTTTCTTTAGCTCTTCGCACCCGCCGCTCGGCCTCGACCCCCGGCTGTCTTTTTTGACGTTTTGAAGCCTCCCCGGTTCTCAATCACTTGTGCGTTCATTTCCTTAAATTTTTCCCTATACAGGACGATAAGTAAAGTGGGCGGATAGGCCGCGCGGCCCAGGACCTCTGCCAGGGCCTTGATATGGACGCCCGGCGCGTGAGCCCTTCAGCCTAAAATACAACATGCGTTGTCGATGGAGACTGGGATGGAAGAGACCATATTGTTCGTTGACGATGAGCAGAACATACTGAACGCGCTTGTAATGATCTTCAGGGCGGAGGGCTTTCGGGTGCTTACGGCTGAGAAGGCCGCCGAAGGGCTCGAGCTGATAAAGAAGAACAGGGTGTCGGTCGTTATATCCGACCACAAGATGCCGGGGATGGACGGGCTGCAGTTCCTCTCTCTGGTGAAGGAGGTCTCGCCCGAAACGGTCAGGTGCCTCCTGACGGCGTATGCCGACCTTAAAACGTCCGTGCCGGACATCAAGGAAGGCGAGGTCTACAGGTACATAATGAAACCGTGGGACCCGAACGAGCTCAAGCGCATAGTCAAAGAGGCTTTCCAGAGATACAGGTGGACGGCCGGGGATAAGACGCTCAACGAGGCCATGGGGCGCAACGCCGGGCTTGCGGATACGGCCTTAATGGAACTCGCGAAGGAGGCCAGGGAGCCCCTCGACACAAAGACCATCCTTGTGGCCGATGACAGCGTCTTTTTCAGGACCAAGCTGAGCGATATACTCGTTGAGGCCGGACACAGGGTCAGGTTCGCCAAAGACGGCAAGGAGGTCATGAGCAGCCTGACGTCGGACGCGGACTCCATAGACCTCGTTATCCTCGACATCCAGGCCCCGGATATCGACGGCCTTGGCGTGCTCCAATGGATGAATGATGGCGGCTTGAGCCGCAAACCCCCTGTTCTTGTGACTACAGGGGCCTATGAAACCGTGGACCTTACCGTAAGGCTCAGAAGCCTCGGCGCAACAGGGCTTCTGTCAAAGGGCTTTACGCCAGAGCAGGTTATCTTCAGGGTAAACAGGGTACTCTTCCCTGAAAACACGGCGAAGATAAACAAGTGGAAACGGGTGCCGGTGTCGATACCGGTCGACTTCACCGACGGACACCTGACAAGGACGGGCTTTTTTCTTAATATAAGCGAAACAGGGGCGTTCCTCTACACGAAGGCCGAGTTGAGGAAGGGGCCGCGGCTTGCATTGAAGTTCGTCCTCCCCGGCCTGGGCAAGGTCTTTGAGATAATCGGCAACGTCAAATGGGCGACCGGCGAGGTCCACGGCAAGGCGCTCTTCGGCGGCTACGGCATCGTATTTAACGCCATCTCCCACGCGGACCGGCAGATACTGAGGGAGTTCATAAGCAATGAAGCGGTAAAGATAGAGATGGACAATTATCAGTAAGACACCTGACGCTCCCCGCAATCCATAAGTACGCCGTCAGGGCCTGTTGCAAGCAAGCCCCCTGCCGCTCTCCATGCCTGTTGACACCCTGGGGTAAAAAATAATAATATATACAGGTTCGGCGAAGCGCACGGCCAAACCGTTGCGGACCTATTGTACGGCAGGGCCGTGGGCCGGAGTCGGCATGGGACCGGCCTTCATAAGCTCAAGGCAAACGGAGAGCAGGGATTATCCTATGAACATGCATAGCGAGCGCCCAGCCCGCAGCTTGCTGCGGGGTCAAGCGAGCGAATCGGATATGGATACTTCCTTACATGTCGAAGATTCCCGCGGAAAAGCCGCGGGGAGCTTCAATATCAGGCGTCTTTCCATTGGACCCGGAGATGATTCTGCCGTGGAGAAGGGCTTGATGCGCCTGTCCTCCGGGGGCTTTACCCTTATAGAGATCATGGTCGTCATCGTCATCCTCGGGATCCTTGCCGCTATAATCGCCCCCAGGATAATAGGCAGGACCGATGAGGCGAAGGTGACGGAGGCAAAGGTCCAGATACGCAACCTTGAAACCGCCCTGAGGATGTATAAGCTCGACAACGGCGGCTACCCCACTACCGAGCAGGGCCTCGAGGCCCTCGTTGAAAAGCCGGTTATCGGGACGATACCAAAGAACTGGCACGAGGGCGGGTACCTTGAGAAGAAAAAGGTGCCTAACGATGCGTGGGGGAACCGCTTCGCGTACATCTCCCCTGGACTCCACGGCGACTATGACATAATCTCTTACGGAGCCGACGGCGCAAAGGGCGGAGAGAAGTTCAGCGCCGACATCGAGAGCTGGAACATGGATTGACCCCCCTTAACCGCCTTCTGAACATGCATAGCGAGCGCATTCCCCTAAGCCCAAGCTGCGGGGTCAAGCGAGCGAATAGAAATATATACTCCCTTATATGTCGAAGATTCCCCGTAGCTTGCTGCGGGGAGCTTCAACGGGAAAAAGGGCGCCCAAAAGACTGGTGATATGGCTGAACCCCACCGTATACCGCGCCGAGGGGGCGTAAAAGGCTTTACCCTCATAGAGCTTATCGCCGTGATAGCGGTCATAGGCGCGGCGGCTTTGATTGTTTTTCCCAGGCTTCCCTCTGTTGATGAACTGCTCTTCAATTCCGACTGCAGGAAACTGTCGGGACTTATCAGGTACTTGAACGAGACCTCTTATTCAAAGAAGAAGTTCTACAGGGTGCGGTTCACTCCGGGGCAGGGGACCGTTGAGGTCGAAGAGTCCCGCGACGGTTATGCGTTTACCGCTGACGGGGAGACGGTTAGGGGCCTTGTCATGGAGGATACCTATATAGAGGAAGTGGTGCTGCAGGGGGCCGGCGCTATCAATCAAGGGGAGGTGGCCGTGGTCTTTGCGCCGGGCTCGGGGGCCGAGGCGTTCAACCTCCACCTCAGAAGGCGCGAGCGCAGGACCACCATAAGCTATAACCCGTATTCAGGCAAGGTGAAGGTGGTGCAGGGGTATGTTTAGGGCAGGCGTTGAAGAGTTCCTCCGCTTTCCGCGGCGCAACCGGGGCCTTGCTCAACCCGGGGCGCGGGGGTTCACCTTCCTCGAGGTGATGGTGGCGCTCGCCATACTCTCCGGCGTGGTCGTGACCGTTGCAACCACCCTTAATTACCATCTGAACACGATCGGGAGGTTGAGAAAGACCGAGTACGCGGCCATGCTCGCCAGGGTCAAGATGGAGGAGATAAACATCTCGGGGCCGCCAACCGTAGCGCAGGGGGACTTCACGGCATACGGACATCCGGAGTACAACTGGGCGTATGTCAGCGAGGACTTCATGATAAAGGGCGTTAAAAAAGTCCACGTCACCGTTACGTGGGACAGCGGGCAGGGCTACACCATAGAGACTTACAGGCGTTGAGAGGCCGGTGTATGATCGGCCGCGCCGCGGTTCTCCTCCGAGTGGGCCGCGAAGTGGAGATGATAATGGGCCCCAGTACCGTCGGCCAGCCGGCGGATGAGGAGATGGAGCGGCGTAAGCACATATCCCCTATGTCAAAGGCAGGCCGGAGCGGGGGGTTTACGCTGCTTGAGGTGCTTGTGGCCGTCGGGCTTGCGGCGGCGGTGCTGGCGGCCCTGTACGCGACCTTTTTTTCGGTGCTCAGAAGCCGCGACGCGGTGGACAGGGCCCTTGAGCGCTCTGCGGAGATAAGGCGCTTCCTCGACAGGTTCACAGGCGAGGCGCATTCCGCGTTCTTTAGCGTTAATAACCCGTTGACCTCCTTTGCCGGCGAGGAGAACTATAAGCTCGGGGCGCCTTCGAGCGAGCTCTCGTTCACGTCGTTCAATTACCCGGCGCGGGAGGGGGCCAGGCCGGCCTCTGACCTGGTGTATATCAGATACTTCGTGGAGAAGTCCGACTCCGGCATCTACACCCTCTTCAGGGAGTCCGCCAACCCCTTTGCCGCGCAAAAGGGCGGGGCCTTCAAGGTAGAGGCGGTGGAGGACATAGACGGCTTCGAGGCGAGCTTTTATAACGGCAAGGACTGGGTAAAGGCGTGGGACTCCGTGCTTGAGGGGCGGCCCCCGGAGGCCGTAAGGGCGGTGGTCAGAATCAGGGAAGGCCAGGACGTATCCGAGTTCTCGGCGATAGCGAGGGTAAAGGTCAGATGAGGGGGGCCGCCGGAAAGGTCGCATCTTCCCAGAGGGGCATCGCCCTGGTGGTGGCTCTGTTGATCACCGCCATAGTCGTGGCCGTGATAACGGAGATAGTCTACGCGGTCCACCTGGAGGCGTCCATGACAGAGGCCTTTGCGGACTCGCAGAAGGCCTCGATCCTGGCCGAGGGGGGGGTGGACCTCGCCACCCTGTCCATCTCCGAGACGTTCAAGGACAAGGGGTACATATATTTTACCGCGCAGGAGGCGAAAAGGAAACTCCCCGCCGGAGGCGGCGAGCTCGATATCAGGGTAGAGGACGAGCAGGGGAAGTTCCCCTTGAACTCCATCGTCTATCAGAGCGGCGAGGCCAACGAGGAGAAGTACGCCGCGTTCAAGAGGCTACTAAGCTCATTGAGGCTCCCGGAGGAGCTTGCGGCCTCCATGGCCGACTGGATAGACGTCAACGACACGCCGCGGCCGGGCGGGGCCGAGGGCCGCGACTACTATGGGCTTCAAAACCCGCCGTACCAGGCCAGGAACGGAGCCCTCGACTCTTTGGACGAGATGCTCCTTGTCAAGGGGTACACACCCGTGGTCTTCAGGAAGCTCTCGCCGTATGTCACGGTATACGGGGACGGCCTCGTCAACATCAACACCGCGCCGAGAGCGGTCATAATGGCCTTATCGAGCGATATAACCGCTGACATGGCGCAGCGGGTCATTGATTACAGGGAGAAAGAGCCTTTCAAGGACGCTTCCGAGATACGCAAGGTGACGGGTTTCGAGACGATCGGTTTCAGCCTCCAGGGCGGTATAACCGTCACAAGCGACTATTTCAGGATATATTCGCGGGGTATCGCCGGCGAGGGGATAAGGGACGTGGAGGCGGTCGTGGAGCTCAAGAACCGTAAGATCGCCTACTGGAGAGAGAGGTAGTGGCAAGGAGCCTGCTGGTCATAGAGTTCTGTAGGGACGCGGTGCGGGCCGGGGTATTTAAGGCCGGCAAGACCGAGCCCGTTGAGTTCCTGGAGGCGCCGAGGGGGGAAGGGGCCGCTGTCGAGCTCAAGGCCCTGATGGATGAGATAAGGCGCAGGGGCTTGAAGGGGGGCATGAGGACGTTCGTCGCCCTCGACCCGGCGCTTGTAAGCCTGAGGGTCGTAACGCTGCCCTTCTCCGACAAGGATAAGCTCGACGAGGTAATCGGGTTCGAGGCGCAGGATATCTTCCTTAAGAACGTGGAGGAGCTCGCGCTCGCCTCCCTGCCGTTGGGCTCGGGCAGGGCCGTTGCGGCGGCGGTGGAGAAGACGGTATTGAGGGAACACCTCGCGGCCTTCAAGGAAGCGGGGATAGACCCTGAGTGGATAGGCCTGAGCATGCTTTCAAAGGACAGGGTCTTAAGGGAGGCCCTCGGCGGGGAGGGGTCCGGCGCCTTCCTCGATGCCGAATCCCTGACCGTCGTAAAGGACGGCGGGCCGTTCCTCTACAAGCGCATAACCGACGTTGACGACTTGAGGCTCTCACTTGCCGCCCTTGAGGAAGAAGGGGTCGATATAGGGCGCTTCTACGCCGCGGACAAGGCCGCTGCGCTCTTGGATACGCTCGGCGTGCCATGCGAGACGGCCGGCAAATACTCCGGCGGAAGGGCAGGCGTCATTGCGGTAGCTATGCATGTCGGCGAGGGGTTCAAGGACGGCGTCAACTTCAGGGCCGGCGAGTTCGCGGACACGGGCGGGATAGAGGCCGCGAAAAGGGGTTTCAAGACCGAGATCGTCCTCCTTGCGGTCCTCCTTATCGTATGGGGTGGATACGCGTACCTGAAGAACAGATACCTTGACTCAAGTCTCAAGCGTTTGAACTCCGTCATCGAGGGCTCCTACCGCGAGCTGTTTCCGGGCGAGACAGGGGCAACGGATTTTTCCTACCGGCTCGAGGCTAAGCTCAAGGCGCTCAGGGACGAGAAAAAGATAACAGGCAACGGGGTGGACGTGGCCTCGGCCCTGAGGCGGATATCCCTTGCCGCCGGCAAGGAAGGCTCAGTGCGCATCTACCAGGCGCGCATCTTCCAGGACAAGATAACCGCCGGCGGAGAGACCTCTTCCTTTGACGGGGCAAACCGCTTCAGGGATTCCATGTCCAGGCTAAAGTACTTCAAGGAAATAACCCTTACGGACGTGAAGTCCTCGGCCGCCGGAGGGGTCAACTTCAACATAACGGCCGTAATCAAGGACGCGCCATAGGATGAGATTGTTCGAGTCCATAGGCGGAAGGTTCAAAGGGTCTGAGCCTGTATATCTCCGGGGCGCTGTCGCGCTCCTGATAGCGTGCGCCGTTCTGTACGCCCTCTACCTCTCAACCGCCTCGAAGGAAAAGAAGTTGGAGGCCAAAAAGGCCGAGCTCGCGTCGTTCGATAAGCTCAGGGATGAGTACGCAACCGAGCTCTCGATAGCCGCCCCGCTTGAAAAAAAGCTGAACCAGACCCGGCCCGGGCTCTCAGCCGGCTCGATAATCGAGGAGATAGCCTCCGGCATAGGGATAAAGAAGAACGTCGCCTCGTTCAAGCCCCTGGAAACGCGGTCCGACAAGGGATATGAGCAGAGCGGCGTGGAGGTCAAGGTGGATGGGGTGACGCTCAATCAGTTGATGAACCTCGTATACAGGATGGAGAAACACGAAAGCCTCCTGCTCGTCAGGGAGTTCTCCATGAAGTCTCGTTTCGACAACCCCGACCTCTTCGACGCGAGACTGCACGTGGAGCTTGTGAGCAGAAGGCCGTGATCAACGACACTCTAACGACGCAGGGCGACACCATTTCATGCCATGAACGTATTTAAGGCGTTAAACGCATTCATAGCCGCGGCAATCTTCCTGGGCAGCGCACTCGCGGCAAGGCAGTACGTGGTATTGAGGATCATGCCGCAGGGCGGGCCCGTGCGCGCCCAGGCAAGGCAGGCCGTCGCGCAGGCGGAGGGACAGCCGGACGCCTCGCGCTACGAGGATATATTCGCTGGCGGCGTATTCGGCAAGGGGAAGTTCACGGTCCTCGGCTACTCCGCCGCCAAGGGCGCGGCGCCCGGCGCGGCGCGCGGCGACATAACGCTTGTGGGGACGGCTGTCGGGGGCAGGGGGTACGCCATATTCCAGGAGACGCAGTCCAGGAGGCAGGCCCTCGTTGAGAAAGGGGAGGAGGTCTTCAATATCGGGGTCTTGACGCGCATCGAGCGTGACAGGGCCTTTGTGATATCAAACGGGCGCGAACTGGTATTCTACATGCCCGCGGAAGAAAAACCCGAGGGCGCGCCGCCTATCGCCGCGCCGGGGGGCCGCCCTCCGTTCAAGGGCGCCGTAACCCCGCAGGGCGGGAATGGGCCCGGGTGGATTATCGACAGGAGGGCTCTGGACGACGTCCTTGCGAACACGGATAAGTTGTTGACTGACGCAAGGTTGCTGCCGTATAGTGATAAGGGTAGGACCTCCGGCTTCACGATAAGCGAGATCAAGCCGGGCGGATTGTTCAGCCTCATGGGTTTCGTAAACGGAGACGTCATCATGAAGGTAAACGACTACAGCATAGATTCCCCTGAAAAGGCCGCGCAGATACTCTCGGGCATCAAGGGGGAATCGAGCGTGACTCTCGATATATTGAGGGACGGCCAGCCGAAGCGGTTGAGCTATCAGATAAGATGATAAGGCATATGAAGAAGACCCTGTCCAAAGACTCCTACAACGCACTCCGGGCCCTGCGGTTCGCGCTCATGCTCCTGCTCGTAGCGTGCGCGGCGCTCATCCATCCGTCAGCGGCAAAGGCCGTTGAGAAGAAGGCGGCGCCCTCATCCGGCAAGATACTCATCAACTTCGTCGACGTGGACATCATAAGCCTTGCCGGCTTCATCAGCAAGATAACCGGCAAGAACATCATCTACGATTCCAACATCACCGGCAAGGTCACGATAGTGGCCCCCTCCAAGATAGATACCGAAGAGGCCTTTGACATCTTCACCTCCGTGTTGAAGCTCAAAGGGTATGCGATAGTATACACCGCTATGGCGTACAAGATAATCCCGGCGGCTGAAGTCAAGCAGGGGCCGCTCGAGGTACTGTCCGGGGACAAGGGCTTGAGGAGGAATGAGGAGTACATGGCAAGGGTGATATCCCTCAACTATGTCCAGAGCCAGGACGTCCTCTCGATGCTCCAGCCGCTTGTGTCGAGGGAGGGCTATATCGCCTCCTTCGCCAAATCCAACGCCCTCCTGGTGGTGGACAGCTCCCTGAACATCGATAAGATACTCAAGATAGTGGCGATGATCGACGCGGAGCCGCTGGCGTACACCCCCGAGATAGTCTATCTCAAGCACTCCCAGGCCGAGAGCGTGGGGCAGTCGTTGAAGCAGCTCAAGGCAGGCAGGATGGGCGTTGGAAGGACTGACAAGGCGTATGCCGTGAGCGAAGCAGGGCCCATAGCGGACAAGAGGCTCAACGCCATCATCCTCTACGGCTCCCCTGAGGAGAACGCGGCGTACAGGAAGCTGATAGCCGCCCTCGACGTCCCGTCCCCGGAGACGAGCTCGAGGGTGAACGTATATTATCTTGAAAACGCTGACGCCGCCGAGGTCGCCAAGGTCCTCGAGGGGCTCACCAAGCAGGCCCATACCACGGCCGTGGGCGCGGCCCCCGGGGCCGACACGGCCCAGAAGCTCTCGATAACCGCGGACAAGTCCACGAACTCGCTTATAATAACGGCCTCTCCCGAGGAGTACCAGTCCATCGTGCAGGTCGTCCAGAAGCTCGACAGGAGGCCGAAACAGGTCTTTGTGGAGGCCATGATAACCGAGGTCTCCATCAATAAGACCCTTGAGCTCGGGGCCAAGTGGAGGCTTGCCGCGGAAAAGGACTCACAGCCTGTTCTGATAGGCGGGACAGGCTCCATAGACACCACCACGGTCCAGAGCGTATTGACCGGCATGGCCGGACTTACTCTCGGCGGCCTCGGCAACCTGATGACCGTCCCGCTCACGAACGCTGACGGCACGGTCACGAACCTGACCGTCCCCGGGTTCGCGGCAATGCTCAGCCTCTCCGATCTCAAGGACGTCATAAACGTGCTGTCCACCCCCAATATCCTTACAAGCGACAACAAGGAGGCCGAGATAATCGTCGGCGAGAACGTGCCGTTTTTAAGCAAGCTCGAGTCGACCGCCGCCACCACCGGCCAGACGCTGTTGCAGTCCATAGAGAGGAAGGACGTCGGCATCACGCTCAGGATCAAGCCCCAGATAAGCGAGGGGGGCTACATAAAGTTGGACATATACCAGGAGATATCCGCTCTTGAAACCGCTTCCGTGACCACCGCCGACGTCGTCACGACCAAACGCTCCGCGAAGACCTCGGTCGTAGTCAAGGACAAGCAGACGGTCGTGATAGGCGGGCTCATACAGGACAAGGAGACCAAGAGCGTATCAAAGGTCCCGCTCCTCGGCGACATCCCCTTTCTCGGCTGGCTTTTCAAGTCCACGTCCACCGAAAAGCAGAAGACCAACCTGCTGGTATTCCTCACGCCCACGATAGTGAATGACTTCGACACCCTCAACGTTTTGAAGGACAGAAAGCAGTTGGAGTTCGACAAGAACTTGTCGGTCGAGGACAAGGACAAGGACAAGAAAAAAGACGGCAAAGACGCCGATAAGTGAGCGGCGCGTCTTCAAGCTCAGAAACCTATGATTAGTTCCTTGGTTCGTCATTGCGAGCGAAGCGAAGCAATCTCATCTTTTGATAAATCAATAACCTGGAGATTGCTTCGTCGCGCGCGCTCCTCGCAATGACAT
>JACRLF010000096.1 GCA_016235365.1 Deltaproteobacteria bacterium
GTCCAGGCCAGGCCCGAAACCGTCCAGTCGCAAAAGGCCATGGACGTACTTGAGACATACCATCTGGACAAAAAAGGGACGGTGCTTGCAACGGGCAGGAGCGTCGGAGAAAAGATCGCCTGCGGCAATGCCAGGGTGATCCCCGACGTCTCGCGCCTCTCTTCCTTCAACCCCGGGGAGGTGCTCGTAACCGACACTACCACGCCCGATTGGGAGCCCGTGATGAAGACGGCGGCGGCTATAGTGACGAACAGGGGCGGCAGGACCTGCCACGCGGCCATCGTAAGCCGCGAGCTCGGCATCCCGGCCGTGGTCGGCGCTAAAGACGCCTCGGAAAAGGTCCATACCGGACAGGCCGTGACCGTAAGCTGCGCTGAAGGCGACGCAGGCCTGATATACGACGGCGCGCTCCCGTTCCATGTCGAGAGGCTCAGCCTAAAGGGGATGGAGAGGCCGAAAACCGAAATAATGATGAACCTCGGAAACCCGGAGGAGGCCTTTTCATTGTCGATGATACCCAACGACGGAGTCGGCCTCGCCCGCATGGAGTTCATCATCAACAGCTACATAAAGATACACCCAATGGCGCTCGTTCACCCCGAGAGGGTGGAGGACGAGTCCGTGAAGAACGAGATAGAGAGGCTCACCTCCGGTTACACGGACAAGGAAGAGTACTTCATCGAGCGGCTGGCCAACGGGGTCGGGACCATAGCCGCGGCCTTTTACCCCAAGCCTGTCATCGTGCGGATGAGCGATTTCAAGACCAACGAGTACGCGAGCCTCATAGGCGGGAGGTACTTCGAGCCCGCGGAGGAAAATCCCATGATAGGCTTTCGCGGCGCGTCCCGCTATTACGACGACCGGTACAGGGAGGGCTTCGCGCTTGAGTGCAGGGCCATGAAGCGCGTCCGCGAAGGGATGGGGCTCGCCAACCTCATCATCATGATCCCGTTCTGCCGGCGGGTGGAGGAAGGCGGCAAGGTGCTCTCCGAGATGGCAAGGCACGGGCTTAAGCGCGGGGAGAACGGGCTTGAAGTCTACGTCATGTGCGAGATCCCTAACAACGTCATAATGATAGACGAGTTCAGCGAACTCTTTGACGGCTTTTCAATAGGCTCGAACGACTTGACGCAGCTTACCCTCGGGGTTGACAGGGACTCCTCCATAGTGGCCCATGACTTCGACGAGAGGGACCCGGGGATGATGCGTATGGTCTCCATGGCCGTCCAGGGGGCGAAGAGGAACAACCGCCACATCGGCATCTGCGGCCAGGCGCCGAGCGACTACCCCGAGTTCGCGGAATTCCTCGTCAGGGAGGGGATAGACTCCATATCGCTCAATCCCGACTCGGTAATGAAGATAACCCTGAAGATAAAGGATATGGAAGACAGGCTCAAGGAAAACGTAAAGAAATGACCGATATCCGGCGCCTGTCCCGCCTTCAAAATATCCCATGCATATTCAAGCCCCTCTACTCTCAAAAAAAATGGACTTTTCAGCACCTTTCTGATAAAATATTAAATTACGCAAAGACCGGACGGTTTTTTATTTTTCACCTTAAAGGGAAAGCAGGTTAACGCTCTGCGCCCTGTGAATAAGCTCCGTTGCCGGCGCGGGTCCGGCCCGGTGAACAAATTTATGAAAAACAGATTACCCATAGCCTTTCTTATCATACTGTTCCTTCTATGGTCGTCCGTTCCTCTCCTTGCCGCGACCATCAACGTGCCGGCGGACTTCAAGACCGTCCAGGAGGCCGTGAACGCCGCGTCCGCGAACGACACGATAGTCGTCGGCGAAGGTACGTACCGTGAAAACATAGTCGTCCCGAAGCCGCTCGTCATAAGGTCGAGCAAGGGGCCCGCCCATTCGGTAATCCATGCCTTCAAGATAATGGCGCCGGTCATTACAATAGCGGCGGACGGGGTGACGGTCGAGGGGCTGAGCTTTACGGGATCGGACGTCTCCGGCATCACGCTCTCGAGGGTGAAAAACTCATCCATAATCAACAACGAGGCGACCGGCAACTGGATAGGGATAACGCTGCGCCGCTCCGACGGCAACAGGATATCGGACAACACGGCCAACCTGAATAAAAGCTACGGCATATACATGGAGTACTCCAACAACAACACGGTGGAGAGGAACACCGCCAACAGAAATGACGACAAGGGGATATTCGTAAGCTACTCCAACGGCAACACGATAAAGGAGAACACGCTCAACCTCAACGCCTGGGAGGGCATGCTGCTCTGGGTATCGAACAACAACACTATAACGGACAACAGGACGTTGCGCAACACGTTCGGCATGATCATAAGCGAATCGAGCGACAACGCGCTCTCCGGCAATACCAGCTTCCCGAACATCTTTTTGATACTGCCGATACTGCTTATCTATATCGGGATAATCTCATACCTCGTGCAAAAAAACGTCCTGCGCTTCATATACAGATAAGGGTTCTCGAATGTCGGAGTTCTTCAGCTTATTCACCAGCATACAGACCGTGATAGCGAGCATCGGGCTTATCCTCGCCACATCGAGCTTCATAAGCGGGCTTCAGCTCGTGAAGGGCGCCTCCTTCATCGAGGGCAGGATCCACAGGATAAACGGCTTCTCCTCAATCACCCTCTACACGGCGCTGGCGGTACTCGCCTTTGCAACGGAAGGGCTCCGCATCTGGAGCGACCTGGCATGGATAACCGGATTCCTCGTGATACTCTTGAAGATATCCATCGTCAGGAAGCGGAGGCGCCGCTCGTTCAAGTACGTAAGCTGGATAGGCGGCACCCTGCTGCTTATGTGGCTCTTCCTTGTATACATCCACATACCGGTCTGACGGAGGCCCCTTGGGGTATCCGATGGAAGATACCCTCTCAGCCAATCCGCATAAAAAAACGCCGTGAGGCAATTGCCTCACGGCGTTGAAGCTTCTCTATGCCTAAGCCGCGGGGAATCTTCGACATATAAGGAAGCATCTATTTCTATTCGCTCGCTTGACCCCGCGGCAAGCTGCGGGGAATCCGCTCGCCATGTATGTTCAACGCCGCGGCTTTTCTATCTGGGTGGAGGCTACCTATGTATTTTGAAGCGGAACGGGTTACCCATGTCCGCAGCAGGTATCCAGGCCGTTCTGTCTGCCGGCATTCAGCCCCTCGTCGATATACGCCCTCCTGTTCCTCTCCTCCTGCTTCTCCCTGGCAAGCTTTTTGCGGTCTCCGGGCTCCATCGGGACGAACCCGGCCTCGACCTTTTTCATCCCTTCGATGATTTTTACCGACAACTCGTCATCGAGGCTCTTCTCTAAAAGCGTGAAGAACTCGTAATCTTCCTTGCGGATATGGCTCTTGAGGCCCACCATCGTCGAAACTATTATGCTGTCGAGGATAGTGCCGTCCTCGAGGGCCTCGCGGAAGGCATGGAGGAGCGAGAGCACCTCGCTGTGGTCTTCATGCATGATAGCCACAAGGCCGTCCCCTATCGGGATGAGGTCCTTCATTAGCGGGAAGAGCACCTCTTCCTCTTTCTTGCCCGAGTGCAAATGAAGATGGTTATCAAGGTCGCATGTCGACTGCCAGAGCCCGTCCACGTCCCGCTTGGTGAGGTGCCATTCGACGATCGCCAGCTTTTTGAGTATCTCCTGGTGGTCGTCCTTGAGCAGGCTTATGGGGTTCTCGACGGCCGGGCCCTTTGCGGCCTTTTCCGCGCCGGTGGAGTCGAGCTTATCGATCTTGACCACCCTGTACGTCTGGGTGAAGCCGAGGCGGCATGCGCCGCGGGGGCTCTTGAAGAACTCCCGGCCCTCAAAGCCCGAAGCAAGGTCGTTGAAGAGGTCCTCGCTCATCTTTATAAAGCCTTCCTTGCAGTTGACGCAGCATGCCTCGCGCTGGCAACGGTACTTTACCTCTATCATCTCGACCGACATATTATCCTCCGCACTGAAAGGTCACGCGTTGCCTATGGTATCTCCGGCCTTCGTTGCAGGCAACACGGGGACGCCGAACTTTTCGTTGAACCTGGTGACTATATATAAGAGGGTCCTGTGGTTCATGAGGAGCCCTTCGTACATCTTTGTCTTCGTAAGCCCGTCGAAATAGAACTCGTAGGAGAACTGCACCTGCTTGGCCACGCCGGTCTCGTCTATGTTCATATCGTAGCTGTTCTGCAGGAATAAGAGGTCTTTCCTGATGTCGTTGTAGAACTTGTCCTTCTGGTCATCGGTGAGTTTCTTGAGCATCTCCATATGGTCGTTGGCTATGGCCACCCCGTTAAGGACGACTACAAGGCCGGGGTAATCCTTCGGCTGAAGCACCCTCTGCTTTTTCATGGAGCCGAGCGGGTAGTCGATCTCGAAGTGGAAGCTCGAATTCTCGTCCTTTATCTCGTTCACCGAATGGTGGTTTTCCGTAAGCCACTGTTTGATGGATGCCTTTGCCTGTTCTACCGTGGTGATATCCATTCCGAATTCTCCTTGAATAATATTGGTATTCACAGTTTTTGTGTGTCTTTAATATTACTATATTTGGATGTCTTTGTCCAGTCTAATCAGCCTCGATAGACGAGAATTTTGGGCCGATTTTCGTGAAAGCAGGTGCTATAAATGAACCGCTACCGCCTGGAAGGCGGTAGGTTGAAGCTCCCCGCAGCAAGCTGCGGGGAATCTTCGACATATAGGGAGTATATATTTCTATTCGCTCGCTTGACCCCGCAGCAAGCTGCGGGGAATGCGCTCGCTATGCATGTTCAACTCAGACCCCTCACCCTACCCTCTCCCGCAAGGGGAGAGGGTACAACTAAGATCCTCCCCTCCCTCGACGGGAGGGGAGGGGCACCCATCCGAAGGATGGGTCGGGGAGGGTGATGCCTATAAAAACTCTCTAACCCACACTGGAAGGCGAGGGATTTTAAATCCCATTGTGAGACACTAAAATTCCCTGCAATCCGGATTGCAGGGAATTTTCTAACAATGAACCTCCCCGCAGCAAGCCGCGGGGAATTATATCCCAGAATGAAACATTAAAACTGGCGTGGGTTGACATCATATGGCACGCAGGCGCGCACGCCCTCTGTTCCCGATGATAAGTCGGGAAGGCGCATTGTGTGCCGGCCTTTGCCGACTTACGTCCATCAGGCCCGTTGGGGCGTCATTATTACGGCCTATGTGCCCTGTGCAACCGGCCCCTCGGTCTTAAGGGTCTGGCATACCTGCGAGCACCTTGTGCAGTAGAACGTATGGGTCAGGTCGTATTCCTTGTAGATCGGGCAGGTCTCGCAGACGCATTCCTTCTCCCACTGTATCTTCTTGCTCGTCCCGATGAGCGGGAAGCAGTACCCTACAGGGGCGTCTCCCGCGACGTAGGTCGGACACTTCGCGCACTTGCAGCTCTTTACGACATAGTCCTGCCTCTTTCGGTATTCCGCCTCCTCCATCGTCTCTACGCCGAATTTGTCCATACCTTCGTGAATGGCCATATTCCACCTCCGTTATTTAGGCTTTTCAATTCTCCCCCAATAACCCGATAGTGGAAGTCTATCAGAAAGGCCGGTCTTGTCAAGTTTCGGGGGGTGTGGCTGTATACCGGGAGAGGACAAATTGCGGATCGGCTTATTTTAGTGTGGGCCTTTTCCGACACTATCGTTATACAGGGGTGAAGCCGAAAAAAACCGGGCTCATACCAAAATAAAAAAGAGGGGGAAGCCGATGACGGCTTCCCCTTCTCTCTATCTTAAAGCAGGTCTGGCTCTTTTCGCCGCCATACCTCGCAATCTTACATCTCCCTGTTACCCCATGTATCCTTCGCCGTATCCCACCAGGTGCCCCATTTGTTGCCCCAGTCTCCCCGCTCGGCGCCGGGACGGGTGTAATACCACCACTGGAGTATGGCCGCTATGATATAGAAGATGGTAGCGCCTATGTAGAACGCGACCGGCGAGCCGGTCTTTGCTATCGACATGCCGACAAACATTGCGAATATGAAAGGCCCGAACGCGGCCCATGCGCCCGTCCAGCCGAGGGCCTGCGCGCCTTTCTTCGCCGAATAGGCGAAGACTATCGGATAGAGTCTGAACGTGGACGCGTTGCCCACCCCTGTCCAGAAGAATATCCAGAGCATGCCGCCGACGAATAATGGGAACGTGGCAAGCGACGTGGGCGTAAGAGCCCCGGTTACAATCAGGAATATGCAACCCGCGATCTCCGCTATGATCGCTATCTGAGTCAGGATGGCTCCGCCCCACTTGTCGGACGGCGCCCCGAATATGACGCGCACCGCCCCGCCTATCATAGGCCCGATGAAGGCGTACTTGAGAGCGTCCGGCCCGTTAGGAAAGCTGCCGTATAAGACCTTTATCAGGAGCGGGAACGCCGCGGAAAAACCCGCGAACGAACCGAATGTCGTGATGTAAGTCCAGGTGCAGAACCATCCGTGCTTGTCCTTCACTATCCTGAACTGCTCCGCTACGGATGACTTGATCGGAACGCTCTTCAGGAATATGAAGCAGAGAACGGTCGTGACGACCAGGATAGGCACATACCAGAGCAGTGCGTTCTGCACCCACATGTCCTTCTTGATCACCTTCTTTACGGCCACGTCCGTAACCGCGCCGGCGGCGTCCTTCTTGACCGTTACGGCGATGTTCTTAGTCGCCTCGGTCTCCTGCTTGACCACGTCCTTGACCACGCCGCCTTCCTTGGTGACGACGATGGAGGCGGCCAGCTCAGGCTTGTTGACCGTCACGTCCTTGACGATGCCGGCCTCTTTAACGACGACCACTTCCTTGATAGGGTCAGCCTTTGTGAAGAGCTGCGGCGCTCCGCCAAGCGCCCCTAATGCCGCAAAGCCGATTATCCACGGCGTCACGAACTGCGTCATGCCGACTCCGAAGTTGCCGATGCCGGCCTGAATGCCCATCGCCACTCCCTGAAGCCTCTTTGGAAAAAAGAGGCTCGATGACGGCATGTACGAGGAGAAGTCCCCGCCCCCGAAGCCGCTTAAAAAGGCAAAGACCATGAAGAACGTGAACGACGTGCTCGGGTTCATGACGGCCACCGCGATGCCTATGCAGGGGATGACCTTTATTAGTGTAGCTACGCTAATCGTCGTCCTTGTCCCCAATATCGGTATGAGGAAGCTGTGAACCAGGCGGAGCAACCCTGAGGCGAGCCCGGGTATGGCCGCGAGCCAGAAGAGCTGATTGGTGTCGAACTTGAATCCGATGTTCGGAAGCCTCACAACGACGGCGCTCATCGTGAACCACGTCGCGAATGAGAAGATGAGGGACCATGTCGTGAGAAAGAGGGTGCGCCATGCCAGGCCGCTGTTTTCCTTCCAGAATTGTGGGTTTTCAGGCTCCCATCTTTGTAGCCACGCCATAAAAGACTCCTTTCCAACTATATTTTCAAGGCGAAAAAAACTGCGTCAACAGGAAACCATGGTAGTATCGCTGTATGGAGAAACTCTTATCAAGATACGGCGTTTGCATGCCGGCAATATCCGCCGTGGAGCATTGAAGCTCCCCGCGGCAAGCCGCGGGGAATCTTCGACATATTAAGGAAGCATCTATTTCTATTCGCTCGCTTGACCCCGCAGCAAGCCGCGGAGAATGCGCTCGCTATGTATGTTCAATCTAAGATATAGGGATGGGCGTAACAGACATATGCCGCCTGCCCATCCGCCCACCCCTATCACGTCACACTACACTACTTGTACTGAACGATGTTCTCGGTCGCGGGCGCCCTTCTGTACCACCTGACGACCTGGTAAGGCCTTACAAGGTACTTGTAAGGGTTGATAACCACGAAGTGGGCAAGCCTTGAAAACGGTATCAGCGCGAAGAAGATCATTGCGTTGATGATGTGGACCCTGGTTATAAGCGGCAGATTCGCCACGTAGTCCGGGGCCGGGTTGAGCTTGATTATCGACCAGAGCCAGGGCACAGCGGCCGCGGCATACCAGTTGGAGCCCCACCTGTAGAGTATCGCGTTCCCGAGCCCTGTCAGCACCTGTATGAGGAGCACTATCAGGACGAGTACGTCCCATGCGCTCGTCACGGACTTGACCCTGGCGTTCGTCAGCCTTCTGTAGATGAGGGCAAGGAGGCCGAAGAGGGCCAGGAAACCGAAGGAAAGGGCGGTCAGCTCAAGGATATAGAGCCTGAGAGGCGTCCCGTTCCAGAGCAATATCGCCTTCGGGATGAAAAACCCTACTATGTGGAGCAACAACACTAAGATGATGCCGTAGTGCCAGGGGAACGACCCGAAAAACAGGACCTTGTTCTCCAGGAACTGCGACGACTGGGAAGACCATGTGTATCTGTTGGACCCGAACCGCCATATGGCGCCCACGATAGCTATCATGAGGAGCACATACGGCAAGCCTCCGAATAAAATCTTATCCATTTATTTAACCTCCTCCTTTACGTCCTTGTCTAGGATTCTGTAGATGGCGCTTATGAGGTGGTGATAAACGTTCCTCATGTTTTTGTGAAAGTTTTTGTTGAGCTTCTCCATCGCCTTGATGACGAAGCTTTCCAGCACGTCTCTTTTAAGCCCCTCGTCCTGCAGCATTGCCAGGAAGTGGAGTATTACCGGCAGATGGTCCGGCAGCTCGCCCTTGGCGAAGTCGTCCACCGGGAAGCCCTGGGCTATATACATCGACTTGAGCGACGACATGCTGCTCGACCGCTTGAAGCCGTCGTAGAGGTGATACCCCAGGTCGAGCGTATAGTCCGCCGAAAGCTCGAAGGTGTAAGAGTACACCCCTTGAAGGTCGTCAAGGGTCACCTCCTCCAGGTCCTTCTGGAAACGCTTGAGCTCATCGACCGCTTCGGGAGGATATTTGGGGAGGTCGGCGAGCGCTTTTATGCACTCGTCGACCTTCAGCTTTATATCCTCCCGCGGGTATTCAACCAACTCCGCAAGCCGCGTGTATAAGGCTTTTTCCATGATCTTTACCATTTACCACTGCCTCGAGATGAGTTCCTGCTTCTTCGTGCCGAAGCCGACGGTGCCCCTCTTCTCGTACATCGTCCTCGGGTCCACCGTTGTCTGGGTCTCGCGGTGCGTCTCGGGTATCACGAACCTCTCCTGATACGTCGCGAGCGAAACCAGCCTGTATATCTCGTCCGCGTCCTGGGGCGTAAGCCCTACTGACGAGAGCGCGCTCTTGGCCGCCGCGTCCCCGATGTCGCCCACCCTCCTCTGGCGGATATAGAGCCTCACGGCCATCTGCTTCTTCAGCGACTCGATGACCAGCTGCTCGTTTCCAGCGCTTAAGAGGTTGGCGAGGAACCTTGCCGGCACCCTCATCTTGTCGACGCTGTAGAAGAAGTCGACGGTCTCCGGGTCGAACACGCCGCCGCTGTCGGACTTCGCGTTGTGAAGCACCGGCGAAAGGGGCGGTATGTAGAAGTTCATCGGCAGAGTCCTGAACTCCGGATGGTTCGGCAGGGCTATGCGCCACTTCTTGAAGAGCTTGTAGGACGGCGAGTCCTGCGCGGCCTTTATCCAGTTCTCGTCTATGCCGGCCTTCCTGGCGGCCTCGACGACCCTCGGGTCGTTCGGGTCGAGGACTATCTCCCTCATCGCCTCTACGAGCCTCTCGTCCGGCGTCTTGGCCACCTCTTCTATCCTGTCCGCGTCATAGAAGAGGGCGCCTACGAACCTGATCCTTCCGGTGCAGGCATGGGCGCAGGCGTTGGCCTGGCCGGTCTCCGTCCTCGGATAACAGAATATGCACTTCTCCGACTTGCCCGTCGCCCAGTTGTAATAGGGCTTCTTGAACGGACATGCGCTCACGCAGAACCTCCAGGCGCGGCATGTGTCCTGGTCTATGAGGACTATGCCGTCCTCGCCCCTCTTGTATATCGCGCCTGACGGGCAGGACGCGACGCAGGCCGGGTTGAGGCAGTGGTTGCATATCCTCGGCAGATAGAAGAAGAAGAGCTTGTGGAACTTGGTCAGCATCTCCTTCTGCGAGTCCGAAAGCCCCTTGAGGTTCGGGTCGTTCGACGCATAAAGGGGGCTTCCGCCCATGTCGTCGTCCCAGTTGGGGCCGAGGACTATCTTCTCCATGAACTCGCCGGTTATGAGCGACCGGGGCCTTGCGGTCGGCTGGTCGTCACCGGCAGGCGCGTTGAAGAGGTTCTGATAGTCGTACGTAAACGGCTCGTAGTAGTCGTCTATGGTCGGGAGGTTCGGCTGAAAGAATATGTTCGCAAGGGTCCTTATCTTGCCGGGCCCCTTGAGAAGCTTCAGCCTCAGACTCCCGCCGGAGACCTCCCATCCGCCCCTGTACCTCTCCTGGTCTTCCCAGGTGAGAGGATAGCCGGCGCCGGGCTTGGTCTCCACGTTGTTCCACCACATGTACTCGGCGCCCCTGCGGCTCGTCCATACGTTCTTGCAGGACACGCTGCAGGTATGGCAGCCGATGCACTTGTCCATATGAAAACTCATTGAAAGTTGGGCTCTTATATCCATTTTACCACTTCACCTCCTGGTTTCTCATTCTTCTGACCAACACGGTGGTGTCTCTTATTATCGGGATCGGGCCCCATGCGTTGAAGCCGTAAGAGAACTGGCCGTATCCGCCGGTCATGAGCTGCGGTTTAAGACGCTGCCTGGTGAGGCTGTTGTGGTATCCGCCCCTGATCTTGTTCCTCGATTCGGCCTTAGGCACGTTCACCGTCCTCTCCTGTGAGTGGTAGGCGAAGCATGTGCCCGAGGGGATCCTGGCGCTCACGACCGCGCGGCAGACGTACACGCCGTTGTCGTTGTAGACCTCGATCCAGTCGTTGTCCTTGATGCCGAGGCTCTCGGCGTCCCTGTTGTTGATCCAGGTGGAGTTCCCTCCGCGTGAGAGCGTGAGCATCCTCAGGTTGTCGTAGTGGGTCGAGTGTATCTGCCACTTGCCGTGCGGGGTGATGTAGTTCAGATGGATCGCGTCGGTCCTGTCGGACTTCTGAACCTCGTTCATCTTGGCCGGGTTCAGCTTGTACTTGCTCGTGGAGAGCGCCTCGCCGAAGTCCAGATAGACCGGGTGGTCGAGGTATAGGTGCTGCCTTCCGGTGAGCGTCCTCCAGGGCACCATCTGCTCGGTCTGGACCGTCCATGTGCCGTACGACCTTCCCTTCCTCACGTCGCCCGTCCAGAGCGGGGTGGTCAGCCACCTCCTCGGCTGGGCCACGATGTCGTCGTAGGTCATGGAGACGTTCCTCTCGCCCGAGGCCATCTCGTGGGCCAACCCGTGCACCCTCTCGTTGGGGATGAGGTACCTGATCCCGTCGTGCACCGAGAGTGCCTGTTTTCTGGCCTCCTGGTAGTGCTCGCCGTGGAGACCCGTGTGGTGCTCCTCTTCATACCACTGCCTGAAGCAGACCTCTCCGTTCGTAGCTCCGGAGAAGGCGAGGACGAAGTTCGCGGCGTCCTTCGCGGTGTCGAGGGCGATGAGCTTCTGGCCGTTCACCTCGTTGACGCCGATGTGCTCCTGGTTCATGTAGTCCTCGTAGAGGTCCTTGCCGTCGAGCATTATGCCGTGGAAGCCGTACTTGCCCTTCTGCAGCGGCCCGACGGCGCTATACTTCTTGTCGACCTGTGTGAAGTCCCTCTCCACGACCGTGAAGCTCTGCGTCGTCTTGCCCGGGATTATCTCGCACTGGCCCTTCTTCCAGTCCTGCACCCCGTTGAGGGCCGGCTGGGATATCTCGCCCGGCGTGTCGTGCATGAGCGGCGAGATCACCAGGTCCTTCACCGGCTTCGGGAAGTGCTTCTTCGCGAGCTCCGAGAACTTCTGGCCGATGAACTTGAAGGCATCCCAGTCGGTCTTGGATTCCCAGTTCGGCTGGACCGCGGCGCCCATCGGGTGGACGAAGGAATGGAGCTCCGTGGTGTTGATGTCCTCCTTCTCGTACCAGTGGGCCGTCGGAAGGACTATGTCGCAGTAGGTCGGCGTCGTGTTCATACGCATGTTGAGGTCCACGACCAGGTCGAGCTTCCCGAGCGGAGACTCCCTGTACTTGAGCTCCTTGATGTGCGGCTTTGCGACCTCGTCGGCGAACACGTTGTTGTGCGTGCCGAGGACGTGCTTCAGGAAGTACTCCTGGCCCCTGGCGCTTGAGCCGAGGGCGTTGCCCCTCCATATAAACCAGACCCGAGGCCAGTTCTCCGGCGCGTCCGGGTCCTGCATGGCGAACTCGAGGGCCCCGCTCTTGATCTGCTTCACCGCGTAGTCTATTATCTCGGCGTCGGTCTTGGCGCCTGCCCTCTGGGCCTCCTCGCAGATGGCGAGGGAGCTCTTGTTGAACTGCGGATAGCACGGCATCCAGCCGAGCCTTACGGCCCTCATGTTGTAGTCCGCCGTATGGGCGAACTCGAGGGCGTTCTTGTCAGGCACGTTGTGGTAATCGGCTATGGCGCCGTCGAACTTGAACATCTCCGAATTGATGTACCAGAAGCTCGGGCCGTTCATGAGTCTCGGCGGCCTGTACCAGTCGAGCGAGTGGGCTATCTGCCCCCATGAGTCGAACGGGGCGAGCTTTTCCTGCCCGACGTAGTGCTGGAGACCGCCGCCGTTCCTGCCGACGCAGCCGCAGAGCATCAGGGCGTCCATCGTCGTCCTGTACATCAGGTTGGAGTGGTAGTAGTGGTTGTAGCTTGAGCCGGTGATGACCATCGAGCGGCCCCTTGTGGCCTCGGCGTTCGATGCGAACTCCCTGGCCACCTGGATAACGGTGTCGCGTCCGATGCCGGTGTACTTCTCCTGCCATGCCGGAGAGAACCCCTTGTCGTCGTCGTAGTTCCTGCAGTAGTCGCCGGATAGGCCTTTACGGGCTACGCCGCACTGGCCTATCTTGAGGTCGAATACCGTGGTTACGGGGATCCTTCCCTCCTTGGTCTCCACGAACTTCACGGGTACCTGCCTCTTGTACTTCTCAGGCTTGTCGACCTCGTAGAAGTTGACCTCTATGCCGTCGTCCTTGGCCGCGAGGAGAGTAAGGGCCGGGCTGATGTTCTGCTGGGTCTTGCCTTCCTTGAGCATGGTGTTCCACTTGCCGTGGTTCTCATGCTTCTGGGCGAACCTGTAGCCGACCCCGCCGTTTACCACCCTGGCCTTGTTGGTCTTCTCGTCCCACATGCAGTACTTCCACTCCGGGTTGTCCTCGTCCGCGTACTCGGCGAGGTCGCAGGCCTTCAGGAAGCGGCCCATCTCATAGCCGTCCTTGCCCTTCGTGAGCTTCACCAGGTGCGCCAGGTCGGTGAAGTGCTTCACATAGGAGTCGAAGTACGGGACCGTCCTGTCGACGAAGAACTCCTTGAGGATGACGTGCTTTATGGCCATCCAAAACGAGGAGTCCGAGCCGGGCTTTATCGGCACCCAGAGGTCGGCGTACTTGGTGACCTGAGAGTAGTCCGGGGCGCAGACGACGAGCTTGGCTCCGCCGTGCCTCAATTCGGACACGAAGTGGCAGTCCGCGGTCCTTGTCATGTTCGGGTTCGCGCCGCATATGAGCGTGTAGCCCGAGTGGTACCAGTCCGCGCTCTCGCAGGAGTCGGTCTGCTCGCCCCATACTTCAGGCTCGGCCGGCGGAAGGTCGGTGTAGTAGTCGTAGAAGCTCAGGTGCACGCCGCCTATGAGCTGGTTGTAGCGCGCGCCGGAGGCGTAGCTTATCTGGGACATGGCCGGGATAGGGGAGAAGGCTATGTTCCTGTCCGGGCCGTACTTCTTGATGGTGTGTATCTGGGCCGCGGTGATTATCTCGGCGGCGGTGTCCCAATCGAACCTGCGGAATCCGCCCTTGCCCCTCGACCACTTGATCTTCTTCGAGAGCTCGGCGTTATCGACTATGCTCCTCCAGGCGTCCACCGGGTCGGAGTGCTTGGCCCGCGCTTCCTTCCAGGCGTCGATGAGCACGCCCCTGACGTACGGGTACTTGATCCTGACCGGGCTGTAGACGTACCATGAAGCCGATATGCCCCTCTGGCATCCCCTCGGCTCATACGGCGGCAGCGTCTGGTCGAGCTTCGGATAATCGACGGCCTGAAGCTCCCATGTGATGATTCCGTCCTTTACGTACACCATCCATGAGCATCCGCCCGTGCAGTTGTTGCCGTGGGTGGACCTTACCGTCTTGTCGTACTGCCAGCGGTTCCTGTAATATTCTTCCCATCCCCTTTTACCGGGGTTTATCTCGTCTTGAATCCACGTAGACATTTACCGTCCTCCTTTTCCGCCGTAGTTTCTCCATAAGGCATCATGGGCCGTGCCCTTGTTCCTGTTCCTGTACCTTCCGCTCCAGATTATGTTGAACACGATGAGTACGCCTACGAAGCCGCCGAGGCCGATTATAGTGAACGTGCCTGTGGCCGAGGGGGCGACCGGCCCCTTGCTCTGCTGGGCGAAGAAGGCCCTCAGGTGGCTCACTTCCTCATCCGTTATGTTCCTCTGGGAGAAGATGGGCAGCATCGTCGGAGCGCCGCCGTTGATCCAGGCCGAGCTCAAGAGCGGGTTCTTGGACTCGTCGGCATATACTTTTGTAAGGTTCGGCCCTAAAGTCCCGCCGTTCAACTCGCCGTAGCTTATGCTGTGGCATGAGATACAGGGCGGTGCGCCGTTCTGAAGCGGTCTGGCGCCTGTGAATATCTGCCGGCCTATCTCCGCATTCCCCGTCTCAACCGGCGCCGCCTCTGGCGCTGGTGCCGCCGCTGGGGCCATGTCCGTTGCCGGAGCTACCTGGGCCGCGGGGGCCGCCGCCGCGGGGGCCGCCTGGTCCGCGGCCATGGCCGCCATCGGAAGCAACCCGGAGACGAGTAGCGCCGCCAGCCCGTACTGCAACCCTTTCCTTATTTTATTACAACCCTTTGAAACCATACCCCACACCTCCTTTGCCTGCTGCTTGTGTTTTGTTTTTTTAATATCCGATACCCTTGACACCCGTCAGCGCCCCGCCTATATTATCCATATCATCTTCAGCCCCGCCGTTTGAGCGCGCCCGGAACGACGCTGTTCCCTTCGTGCTCAAGCCGGCGGCCGCCGGTTCAGATATCATCCGGCAGGGGCGGCGGTAAAGTGCGAACTTTGTTCAAGGTTGCCTCTTGCGAGATTGAGCGTGAGTCTTATAAGCTCAAGGCCCGACTTCCTGGGCCTCTTGTTCCTCCTGTCAGGGCTCGGGCACGTCTTTCTAACATCCGAGAGCCCGAGGCAGTGTTCCTGCTCGCTGAGCTTATATACAAAGACCTCCATGCCTTCATCAGGCACCGGATGGCAGACCGTTGCGGGCGCCGGGCCGATCATCCTGCTGAACAGGCAGAGCCTCTCTACGAGCATCCTTGCGGCGTCGGTCCTTTTTGCGGACGCGTCTTTTTCAACATGATTGCGGCGCCGCGAACCGCCTGGCGTATGCGCGCGCGCGCTTTTGCGCACCGCGGGACAGAGGTACGCGGCGGCCGCGTGAGCCATATCCCGGCAGAGGCGTGTTATATCTTTTCCGACTCTTCTGCTCACCCTGTTAGGAATCCTCCGAATCCAACGTGGATATATGCTTCAGGTCAGGATAATCCGGTATTCAGCCCGGATTTCGACGCGCACTGCTTCAGCTCAAGGCCTTTAGGAACCGCGCTTTCAAGAGGCCGGCTTTTTTTTGAGTATGCCGTAAAATACCAGATTCGGACAAAGCTGTCCAGCATTTTTCCGCTCAATCCGAATCTTTTTTTAAGGGCCTGATTTTTATGGTAATTTTTGGCCAGTATTGCGCGCAACCTGAACAAAACGCGGCGGACGGCCCTTATCTTTGAGCGCCCTGTCAAGCCAAATCCGACGCGCACCCCTCGCCATGCCGGGGGCGGCTGACAGATGTTAAAATTCTCCGCGGCAAGCTGCGGAGAATCCGCTTGCTATGCTTGTTGAAAAAACCGAGGCCGCTGCCGGCGCGCATATTGACGCGGGCCTGATAAACAAAAGGCGCGGCGGGCTTTTCCGCCTGCCACGCCTGTTATTACGCGGCCTGTGGATTTAAGGGCACCTCTAAAAATTGCTCTTTTCCCCGATATCTTTGTTAGGGCGAAAATAAAAATGCTCACATATTAGCATATATGCTCCGCTTTTTATTTTCACCCCGCCTCGACCTCAGAAAAAATATCTAATTTTTAGAGACACCCTTAAGTGAAGACCCACATCACCGGGCATGGGGCGTGCCTTGAGACCTTGTCCGTTACGCTTCCCATGAAGAGCTTGCCGACCGGCGAGTAGCGGTGGGTCGCCATCACTATGAGGTCGGCCTTTTGCTCAACGGCCAGGGCGACTATCTCGTGCGTGGCGTCGCCTTCCCTTAGAACGGTCTGCAGATTTTTAAGGCCATATTCCCGCGACTTGCCTGCCTCGGCCTCAAGCAATTCCCTGCCTTTGGCGACCCAGTCTTCGTGTATCTTTTGCCATTCGGGTGAATCGGTGGCCATGTCCGCGGCGCGGTACCACTTCTCCACCACATGGAGTATGGAGAGCCTGCCCCCGGTAATCTTGCTCAGGTATACGGCGTGTTTCAGCCCGGCTTCCGACAGCTCCGTGCCGTCAACGGGACAGAGTATGTGCCTATATTCCATAACAACCTCGCTTGTTTTTTTTGTACAGGCGCACGGCTATAAGGCTCGACCATTATGAGGTATACTCTCTCACTTCCTTAACCGGAAGGGCTTTCCCGCCTTTTCCGACCCAGGTAGTCGTCCACCGGCGTTGGACCACCATGTACATGATGAATATCACCGCGGCCAGCGCCCCCCACACGATGAATCCGTACTGGTAGCTGCCGAGGTGCTGCCTGGAGTAGCCCATGATGTTCGGTATGAGGCCGCCGCCAAGCCCGCCCACCTCGCCGATGAGGCTCATGACGATGGCCGTCGATCCGACCCAGCGGAGCGGCACGAGCTGGAAGGTGGAGCCGTTGCCGGCGCCAAGCGCGAGGAAGAGGATGCAGAGCGCCGGTACCACCAGGTAAAAGGGCGGCAGTGTAGCGATATAGAATGACGTTACCGCGGCTACAATACATACCACAAACATGGCCCGGATGCCTCCGAACCGGTCAGCCACCCAGCCCCCGCCTATCCGCGATATGCTGGCCATGACGGCTATCAGCGCCGAATACTTCCCCATCGTGGCGAGCGGGATGTTGTATTCATAGTGGAGGAAGGTGGGCAGGAAGTTGGTCAGCCCGATGTAGCCCCCGAAGGTCAGGATGTAGGAGATGTTAAAGACCCAGGCGTCCTTCTCGCCGAAGACCTTCAAGTGGTGGGAGAACTTCTCCTTGGAACGGTCCGGCGGCTCCTTGGCGGCGAAGAACATTACGAGCAGGGCCGGCAGCATAAGTCCGACGCCCGCCAGATAGGCCATCCGCCAGCCGTAGGCTATGGCTATCGGCGGACCCGCGAGCATGGCGATTATGGCGCCGCTGTTGCCCGCGCCGGCGATGCCTATGGCCAGCCCTTTGCTCTCAGGCGGGAACCAGCCGCCGCCGAGGGACAGGGCGATGCCGAAGCTTGCGCCAGCAAGCCCGAGCAGGACTCCCATGAACAGCAGGTTATTATAGCTGTGGACAAAAAACGCGCCGTAGCTCAGCGCGATCATGATAGTGCACATCTCTATCATGGCCGCGTTCTTCCTGCCTATCTTCTGCGCTAAAATGCCCAGGGGGACGCGCATAAAGGCCCCGGCCATGATGGGAACAGAAACCAGGAAACCGCGCTGCATCGGGGTCAGGCCGAATTCCTGGCTCAAGAACGGACCGAGCGCGCCGTCCAGTACCCATATCGCGAAACAGAAATCGAAGTACAGGAACGAGGCGAACAGCGTGGGCGGATGCCCGGACTTCATGAACGCTTTGAAACTTGCCATTTCTATCTCCTTTCCATCTCGAATATCTCGTCGTATGTGGTAATATGGCCTTGGCGAAGCGAGCGTTTGCAACCGTACACCGGGTAAAGTAATGCGGATCAAGAAATAGGAGGCTATGGCCAGGGCGGATGGCGCGATCCGTATGGTCTGCTAACCATTGTCTCTGCCTTTCTACAGGTTATTTGCAGATGCCGGCCGGACCGCCCGATCAAAAAGGCATGACTTCTCAACGGCGTCATAAGCAGGCCTTGAAGCTCCCCGCAGCAAGCCGCGAGGAATCTTCGACATATAAGGAAGTATCTATTCCTATTCGCTCGCTTGACCCCGTAGCAAGCTACGGGGAATGCGCTCGCTATGCATGTTCAAACAACCCGTGCCGTATAATTAAACAGAATGTCCAAGCTTCCCCGCTATCCAAGCCGCGGGGAAGCTTGGACACATACGGAAACTAATAATCAAATTTACCTTATGCGCCCTTATAGCATAGATAAAATAAAGTGTCCATTAAAAAAACTGATATTTATAAATGACAGCAAAAAGAGTGAAACTCCGCCGACAGGAGTCGGCGGTTTCTTCTGTTACAAGCCTTCGGCTTGGGTCCTTCGGACGGCCTATTCATCACCAGACAGGAGTCTGGTGTTTTGACGGCCAAAATAAATCAGAGGTTCCTTAATAAATTGCCGCGGCAAGGCTTGCGGGGTCAAGCGAGCGAATAGTAATAGATACTTCCTTATATGTCGAAATATGTCGAAGCTCCCCGCGGCTTGGGGCTGGGGAGCTTCAACGCCGCGGTCCGGCGCACGGGATGGCGCTCAGGGAGGGCATTAAGGCGCGGCGCACGGGGTCACAGGCCGCACAGCCTTTCGTCGAACTCCTTCGATCTCCTGTCGTGGTCCGCCGAAAGCTTCTCAAGCTCGTCGAAGAGTCCGTCTATCTTCTCCCTAAAAGCGTGATACGCCCTGGAGAGGGCGGCGATCTTATCCGCCTCGCCGTTCTCCGAAGCGGCGAGCAGGGCCCGGCTCAGCCCCTCCGCCTCCTTTTCCATCTCTACTATGGCGTTCTCTATCCCCTCCATGCGGGCCTTGAGCGGCCCGAGGGTCCTGTTCCGCTCCGAGACCGTCTCGGCCCTCAGCCTGCGTAGCTCTTTCTTGTTGACGGCCTTGACTTCATTGGCCCTAACCTTGCCCGCTTTGGCGTCGGCCTCATTCTCCCATCCGACACGCTCCAGGAAGTCCCGATAAGTCCCCTCGAAAAGGCTCGCCCCTCCACCGTCGAAGACGATGAGGCGGCTGGCCACGGCGTCGAGCATCAACTCGCTGTGGGTCACTATTATCACGGCCCCGCTGAAGGCGTCTATGGCCTCGATAAGGGCGTCTATCGAATCCATGTCGAGGTGGTTTGTCGGCTCGTCGAGCAGGAGGAGGTTGGCCGGACTTACGAGGATTTTGCCCAGGAGCACCCTGCTCCTTTCGCCCCCGGAGAGCACCTCTATCTTCTTCAATGCGTTGTCCTTCTCGAACATCATGGCCCCGCAGGCCCTCCTCGCGGCGGCGCGGCCGCAGTCAGGGTGCGACTCCATTATCTCCCGCTCGACGGTGTTCTTGAGGTTGAGCCGCGAGATGTTGGTCTGGCCGAAGTAGGCGAGCCTCATGCTGTCGTGCGGGTTGATCGAGCCGGACGTGGGCGCAAGCTCCCCTGCCAGCAGGTTCAGGAGCGTGGTCTTTCCCCTGCCGTTCTTGCCGATTATGGCTATGCGGTCGTTTTTGCCGACGGAAAGGGTCAAGTCCCTTATCAGGGGCGCACCTTCTTCAAAGCCGAAGGTGAGGTCCTTGACCTCCATGAGGGACTTGCCGGGGAACGGGGCCGAGTTGAACTCGAAGTCGAGGGTCCTGGCCTCCTCGAGCTTCTCAAGCCTCTTGCTCCTCTCCAGGGCCTTTACGCGGGACTGCACGGAGCTTGCCTTGGTGGCCTGGGCCCTGAAGCGGTTTATGAAGACCTCTATCTCCTTGCGTTTCTTTTCGTCGTTCAGCCGGGTCTTCTCGTATATCTCCTCTTCCTGGGCCAGCTGGGAGTAGAGTTTGTGCGTGGGGCCAGACACCTTGCGTATCTTATGCCTGTGCACGGCCATCGTGTGGGTGGTGACGCTGTCCATGAAGTCGCGGTCGTGGGTTATGATCATGAGCTCGTTCTTCCAGTTGCACAGGAACCTCTTGAGCCACCTTACCGACACTATATCGAGATAGTTCGTCGGCTCGTCAAGGAGGAGGAGGTCCGGGTCCGAGGCGAGCGCCTTGGCGAGGTTCAGCCTTATCTGGTAGCCGCCGGAGAGCGAGCGCGGGTCAGAGCCGAACCAATCCTCCGGTATTCCGAGCCCGGCGAGGATGGTCTCCACCCTGTAGGTCTCATCCACCCCGTCCTCCGAGAGCGGCAGGCTGAGGCGCCCCTCCTTCAGCACCGTATCCTGTGTGAAGTGTATATGCTGGGAGAGGTGTCCGACGGTGTAGTGCCTCGGCGCGCTTATGCACCCTCCGTCCGGCTCCTCCTCCTTGAGTATCATCTTGAATAAGGTCGTCTTGCCGGTCCCGTTCCTCCCGACAAGGCCGACCCTCTCGCCGCGGCTCAACACGAAGCTCGCGCCGTCGAAGACCACCTGGCCGCCGTATGACTTATTAAGATCGCTTACCTTTATCATCCGCAAACTTCCTTTCAGAATTTCGAGAGCAACGGGACGCCCCGCTCAAAGAGCGGGGCGTCTCGTTAAACCTCCCCTCCCTCGACGGGAGGGGGCTGAGGGAGGGCAACCTTTTCACCCCCCCCCCCGCCCTCCCCAGTCCATACAACCGTCAAGGGGGGGGGGCTTATAAGAAAACCCCCTCATATCAAGCCCTTCTTTTGAATACGGCACGCCTTGTCCGGCCCCCCATACCGGGCCGGGCCACGCCCGGTCCGTACTGAACCTGCCTATGACGTGGAGATGGAGCTGTGTGACTATATTGCCGAGCGAGCCGATATTTATCTTGTCAGGGGCGTAGAGCGCCTTTATCACACGCGAAGCCCGCGCCGCCTCTTCCATCAAAATAAGACGGTCCCCGGCCTCAAGCTCATATACCTCTTTTATGCCTGCCCTTTGCGGCACTAATATCAGCCACGGCATTGAACTGTCTTTCATGAGAAGCACGGTGCAGAGCTTGAGGGCGCGCACCGGGGCCGTATCTTCAGTCAGCCTCTGATCGAGGACGAACATATCAAAACTCCCGCGCGGGATATTTCCGGCGCCCTGTGGATATTGCTTCACCGCGCCTGCCCCTCCCTTTAAGGCCGCGCCCTCGTACCATATAGAATAGAGGCGTTGACGGTCTTTAGGCTGCCTTCACTTGACGGGGACTTTCCCCCGCCCCTCCACTATCCTCAAGACCTCTTCGACGAGCGCGTCCACCATCTCCTCCTCCCGCACCTTCCTGACGGCCTCCCCGCCTACGTAGATGAGCCCCACGCCGTCCCCTCCGGCTATGCCCACATCGGCCTCCATCGCCTCGCCCGGGCCGTTCACCACGCACCCCATTATGGCCACGTTCACCGGCTCCTTTATGTGGGAGAGCCTCTTTTCGACCTCGGTGGCGACCCTGACGCTGTCGAGCTTGATCCTGCCGCATGTCGGGCAGGATATTATGTTGACGCCCCTTTTCCTCAATTCGAGGGCCTTCAATATCTCCCATCCGACCCTTACCTCATCCACGGGGTCCCCGGTGAGAGATACCCTCAGCGTGTCCCCTATGCCTTCGGCAAGGAGGACGCCGAGCCCCACGGAGGACTTTACGGCCCCGGCAAAGAGGGTGCCCGCCTCGGTTACGCCGATATGGAGCGGATAGTCCACCGTCCTGGCAAGCATCCTGTAGCTCGCTATCGTCAGCGGGACGCTTGAGGCCTTCAAAGAAACCTTTATCTCCCTGAAGTCCATGTCCTCGAGTATATTTATATGGCGCATCGC
>JACRLF010000097.1 GCA_016235365.1 Deltaproteobacteria bacterium
CTGCTCTGGGGACAAGCGCCCGGAGCCCCTCGCGGGGGACCCGTGCGAGCCGGAGAACGTGGCCATTACAACAAAGGAGCTGGGATTGAAGCACGTGGTGGTGACCTCCGTTACCAGGGATGACCTCCCGGACGGCGGGGCTGGCCAATTTGCCTTGACAATAAGGGCCATAAAAGATAACATTCCGGCCATTTTGGTGGAGGTCCTGACCCCGGACTTCAATGGCGAGGAAGCGCCTCTTTTGAAGGTCCTAAAGGCCGGCCCGGACATATTCAACCACAACCTTGAAACCGTCCCGTCCCTCTACCCCGTCGTAAGGCCGCAGGCGGATTACCGCAGGTCCCTCGATGTGCTAAAGAGGGCGAAGGCCTCCGGCGTCATGACGAAGTCCGGCATAATGGTGGGGCTCGGGGAGACGCCGGGCGAGGTCAGGGCGGTGCTCGACGACCTTATATCAATCGGGTGCGACGCCGTCACCATCGGCCAGTACCTGAGGCCGTCGAGGGACAACCTCGATGTAAGGGAGTACATAGAGCCGGCGGTCTTCAAGGAGTACGAGGAGTACGGCAGGGCGATAGGCATCAGGTACGTCTATTCCGGCCCGTTCGTGAGGAGCTCCTATAACGCCGAGCAGTTGATTAACGGCGGCGGATAGCACGATAAAGCGGACGGGTCCAGCGGGCGTCGCGCATCTTCAAACCAAAGGAAGATAACAACACATGTCATCTGAAGAATTCCACAGGATAAAGCGGCTCCCGCCGTATGTATTCAACATAGTTACCGACCTGAAGGTCGCGGCCCGCAGGCGCGGAGAGGACATCATAGACTTCGGGATGGGCAACCCGGACCAGCCCACGCCCAAGCACGTGGTGGATAAGCTCATCGAGGCCTCGCAGAACCCGAGGAACCACCGCTACTCGGCCTCGAAGGGGATATACAAGCTCCGCCTCGCCATAGCGGACTGGTACAAGAGGCGCTATGACGTCGATATAGACCCGGATACGGAGGCCGTGGCCACCATCGGCTCGAAAGAGGGCATCTCACACCTCGCCCTCGCGGTGATAGGGCCGGGGGACGTGGTCTTTGTCCCGAGCCCGACCTACCCGATACACACGTACTCGGTCATCATAGCGGGCGGGGACGTAAGGAGCATACCGCTCCTGCCGGGGGTCGATTTTTTCGATGAGATGCAGAAGGCCGTGAAGCAGACCTGGCCGAGACCCAAGCTCCTTGTGCTCAACTTCCCGCACAACCCCACTACAGAGGTGGTGGACAGGGGGTTTTTCCAGAAGGTCGTGGACTTCGCCAGGGAGAACGATTTGATGGTGGTGCACGACCTCGCGTACGCGGACATAGTGTTTGACGGGTACAAGGCCCCGAGCTTCCTTGAGATACCGGGGGCCAAGGACGTAGGCGTGGAGTTCTTCACCCTCTCCAAGAGCTACAACATGCCGGGGTGGAGGGTGGGGTTCGCCGTTGGCAACAGGAGGCTCATCTCCGCCCTTACCAGGCTAAAGAGCTACCTCGATTACGGGATGTTCCAGCCTATACAGATAGCCGGGATAATAGCCCTCAACGGCCCGCAGGACTGCGTCCAGGAGATATGCCATACCTATGAATCGAGGAGGGACGTCCTCATAGAGAGCTTCTCAAAGGCGGGCTGGGAGATAGACAAGCCCAGGGCCACCATGTTCGTATGGGCGCGGATACCGGAGCACCTCAAGTCGATGAAGTCCATTGAGTTCTCCAAGTTCCTCCTTGACAAGGCTAAGGTGGCGGTCTCACCGGGCATCGGCTTCGGCGAGTACGGGGACGACTACGTGAGGATGGCGCTCGTTGAGAACGAGCAGAGGATAAGGCAGGCCGCCAAGTCGATCAAGAAGGCCCTTGAGATGACGGCTGGTGAGGCGATGGGGAAGTAGCTTTAACAGGCTGCTAAAGAGACGCGCATGGCTCAAAGAGATATGGACAGGATAAACGTGGGGCTCATCGGCTTCGGGACCGTCGGAACCGGCGTGGTCAAGATACTGAAGGAGAACGCCGGCATACTCAAGGACAAGCTCGGGTGCGAGGTCGTCCTGAAAAAGATAGCCGACCATGATATCGTGCGGGACAGGGGTGTCCACGTAGAGCAGGACATCCTTACCACGGACGGACGCGAGGTCATAAACGACCCGGAGATCTCCATTGTCATAGAGCTTATCGGCGGGACAGGGGCGGCCAAGGACCTCATAATGGAGGCCATGGACAGGGGCAAGCACGTAGTCACCGCCAACAAGGCCCTTTTGTCCATCCACGGCAGGGAGATATTCGAAAAGGCCGCCCGCAAGGGCGTGGACATATACTTCGAGGCGAGCGTGGGGGGCGGCATCCCCGTCATAAAGGCCCTGAGGGAGGGGCTCGTCGCCAACAGGATAGAGTCGATGTACGGGATAATAAACGGCACGGCCAACTATATACTGAGCAAGATGACCAACGACGGCGGCAGGTTCGAGGACGTATTGAGAAGGGCCCAGGAGAAGGGATACGCCGAGGCCGACCCGTCGTACGACGTGGAGGGCATAGACACCGCCAACAAGCTCGCTATACTGATAAACCTCGCCTACGGCACCTACGTCAACCCGGGCGATATATATACCGAGGGCATAGCCAGCGTCAGCCAGCTCGACATAAAGTTCGCCAAAGAGTTCGGCTACAGGATAAAGCTCCTTGCGATAGCGAAGGCCGTCGATTCCCGGATAGAGGCGCGGGTACACCCGACGATGATACCGGCGTCCCATCCCCTGGCCAACACGGACGGGGTATATAACGCAATACACATGAGGGGCAACGCCGTCGGTTCTGTTATGCTCTACGGGCTCGGAGCGGGCATGATGCCCACGGCGAGCGCGGTCGTGGCCGACATAGCGGACATATGCAGGAACATAAGGAAAGGGGCCGCCAACAGGATTACCCCGCTCTCCTACACCGAGGACGCGGTGAGGGAGGTAGGCATAAAGGACATAAGCTCCCTTGAGATGCCTTATTACATAAGGTTCCTGGCCATGGACAAGCCCGGCGTGCTCTCCAAGATATCCGGGGTGCTCGGCGCCCACAACATAAGCATATCCTCGGTCATACAGAAGGACAGGAAGATCGGGGGGGCCGTCCCCCTGGTCATAGTCACCCACAACGCGTTCGAGAGGGAGCTGCGAAGCTCCATGGAAGAGATAGAAAAGCTCGATATAATACAGGACAAGGTCGTATATATAAGGATAGAGGAGAATATCGGTGCGGCTAACTAAAAAAGGGCTATGGGGCGGGATAATAAGGGAGTTCAGGGATTTTCTGCCTGAGATACACGACTCCGCCGTCACGACGCTCCTTGAAGGCAACACCCCCTTGATAGAGACGGTGAACCTCAAGGACGTGTTCGGCGACATCAGGATGCTCCTTAAGTACGAGGGGCTCAACCCCACGGGGTCTTTCAAGGACAGAGGCATGACCATGGCGGTATCCAAGGCGCGTGAGGAGGGCGCAGGCGCCGTGATATGCGCCTCCACCGGCAACACCTCGGCCTCCGCCTCCGCTTACGCGGCGAGGGCCGGGATGAGGGCCTACGTGCTCGTGCCCGAGGGGAGCGTTGCCATGGGCAAGCTCTCGCAGGCCATGATGCACGGCGCGCTCGTCCTGCAGATAAAGGGCAACTTCGACGACGCGCTCAACATAGTGAAGGAGATAACGAAGGACTATCCGGTCAAGATGGTCAACTCCATAAACCCCTACAGGATAGAGGGGCAGAAGACCGCGGCCTTCGAGATATGCGAGCACCTCGGCCACGCCCCGACGTACCACTTCCTCCCCGTTGGCAACGCCGGCAACATCACGGCGTACTGGAGGGGCTACAGGGAGTACGAAAAAGAGGGGATAATATCGAACCTCCCCAAGATGATGGGCTTCCAGGCGGAAGGGGCGGCCCCCATAGTCCTCGGACACCCGGTTGAAAACCCTCAGACCATAGCCACCGCCATAAAGATAGGCAACCCGGCGAGCTGGGACAGCGCCGTAAAGGCGCGGGATGAGAGCGGCGGGGTGATAGACTCGGTCACCGACGATGAGATAATAGAGGCGTACAGGCTCCTTGCCTCGAGGGAAGGGGTCTTTTGCGAGCCGGCCAGCGCGGCGAGCCTTGCCGGTGCGATGAAGATGAAGAGAGAGGGCGTCCTGGCCGACGGGGATACGGTCGTATGCACGCTGACCGGGCACGGCCTCAAGGACCCGGACATGGCCATAAAGGCCTCGGCAAAGCCGGTAAAGGTCCCGGCCGACGTAAAGAAGATACTCAAGGCCATGGGGCTGTAAGCGGCCTGAACATGCATAGCGAGCGCCCAGCCCGTAGCTTGCTGCGGGGTCAAGCGAGCGAATAGAAATAGATACTTCCTTATATGTCGAAGATTCCCCGCGGCTTAGGCATAGCAGGCTGTTGAAAAAGTCCATCTACTGCGTTGTCATCGTCGCTCGTCACTGCGGCGTATGGACAAAATACGCCTCATTCCTCGCTCCTCGACGCCTTCGGGGCACCCACGCCAAGTGGCGTGGGTCGGGAGCTTTTTGA
>JACRLF010000087.1 GCA_016235365.1 Deltaproteobacteria bacterium
AACAACCCCTCAAGTTGTAATGACCCTTGTTTTTTTAATGTCATTGCGAGGAGCGCACGCGACGAAGCAATCTACAAGTTATTGATTTATCAAAAGATGAGATTGCTTCGCTTCGCTCGCAATGACGCACCAAGGAATTAATCAGAGCTTCCCTAAAACTTTAACGCGGGGCTGAGCCGCCGCGAAGCGGTCGGTTCCGTGCCCCTAATTCTCCCTGAGAAGCGAAGGGAGAACCAGTTATTATCTGAACGGCTAAGCTAAAAATAGCACATTTTTTGAAAAAGTTGTCAATGAAATAATGACCTCTTGTTCTCCTCCTGTGGACATTCACCCGCTTTTTTGATAACCTTTAATATGGGGCATGGCCGTGGTCTGCCGCCTTTCCCGTCTCTTACGCCGGTAAAAAATATATGGAAAGCGTCCAGCCGGAGGCCTGGTTGACGGAGGGCCGTGTCACGTTACCCGGTTGCCGGAAAAATCATGTTGAGCGAACCCGTAAAAAACGAGCTTAAGAGGATAGTCGGCGAGAAGAACGCCTCGTTCGCAAAAGAGGACCTCCTCTGCTATTCATACGACGCCACGAATACGCTCTATCCGCCTGAGGCCGTGGTCTTCCCCGGCGGCCCCGAGGAGATATCCCTCATCGTCAAGATGGCGAACTCCGAGAGGTTCCCGGTGATACCGAGGGGCGCGGGCACGGGCTTTACCGGCGGGAGCCTTCCGGTGGAGGGCGGGGTTGTTATCTCGACCGAGCGGATGAAGAGGGTCATCGAGATAGACGCGGAGAACCTGACGGCCCTGGTGGAGCCGGGGGTGGTCACGTGGGAGTTTCAGCAGGAGGTTGAAAGGCTCGGCCTCTTCTATCCGCCGGACCCCTCAAGCCTCAAGTTCTCCACCATAGGCGGCAATATCGCGGAGTGCGCCGGAGGGCCCAGGGCCGTGAAATACGGGGTTACCCGCGATTACGTGCTCGGCCTTGAGGCGGTGCTTCCGACCGGCGGGATAATCCAGACCGGGGTGAGGACCGCCAAGGGCGTGGTCGGGTACGACCTCACAAGGCTCCTCGTGGGCTCCGAAGGCACGCTCGGGATAATAACCAGGGCCAGGCTGAGGCTCCTGCCGCTCCCTGAGGAGACAAAGACGCTCCTTGCCGTATTCAACGACCTGAAGGACGCGGCCGCCACGGTCTCGCAGATAATAAGGTCGAGGATAATACCCTCCACGCTCGAGCTGATGGATTCTACGAGCATCAGGTGCGTCGAGGAGTACGCGATGGTGGGGCTCCCCAATGCAGAGGCGATACTACTGATAGAGACCGACGGCCCCAGGGAGTCCGCGCTCAGGGACGCGCAGGCCGTCAGGGAGATATGCATCGGGAACAACGCCTTTAGGGCGGACATCGCCTCGGGAAAAAAGGAGGTGAAGGACATCTGGCAGGCGCGCAGGGCAATCTCCGCCGCGCTATTCAGGGCAAAGCCCAACAAGATAAACGAGGACGTCGTGGTGCCGAGGTCGAGGATAACCGAGCTCATACTCGGGCTCCAGGAGATAGCCCGGAGGCGGGGGCTACTCATAGCGAGCTTCGGACACGCCGGGGACGGCAATATCCACGCCAACATCATGTACGACAGGAAAGACCCGGCTGAGGCCATGAACGCCGAAGAGGCCGTGGCCGAGGTCTTTGACCTCGCCCTCAGGCTCGACGGCACCATATCCGGCGAGCACGGCATAGGCGTTACAAAGGCCCCTTACCTCGGCATGGAGCTGAGCCCGCAGGCCGTGGAATTGATGAAGGGGATCAAAAAGACCTTCGACCCGAACGGTATATTGAACCCGGGCAAGATATTCCCCGGACGGAAGGGGCGGCGCACGGTCGAAGAAGAGACCTACGCCGGGGTTTTTTGATATTTTGTTATCAGTTGCGGAAAAACTATTTTATCCTGTCATTCAGATCCCTTCGCTTTGTCATTCTGAGCCCTTCGTTATGTCATTCTGAGCGTAGCGAAGAATTTCTCTTTTTCACTCAGGATAAACTCCGCGAAGAATCTCAGGGCTGATAATATCAACAAGTTACAAGATTCTTCGTAGCCTTCGGCTACTCAGAATGACAACTTTGGGGATTTTTTCAGCAACTTGTTCGGGGTCGAATTAAGGAAAGCTTGCCTTCCGGGTTTAAGCGTGGTTCACATACGATCGATGAAGCCTCTTGAAGAGTTTAAAGACGAGTTGGAGAAGTGCGTAAGGTGCGGGACCTGCAGGTCCGTCTGCCCCACGTTCAGGGTGTTGGGCAGGGAGACGGCCTGCGCGCGCGGCAAGCTCACGCTCATAGGGTCGTACCTCGGTTCCGAGATACCACAGAGCGATGAGTACGTAAGGCACATCAAGGAGTGCACGCTCTGTGGGGCCTGCAAGGGGAGCTGCCCGAACGGGGTGGATACTACCGGGGTATTCGCCGCGGCGAGGGCGGATGTGGCCAAAAACAAGGGGCTCCCGTTCGCCGCGAACCTTATCTTCAAGAACCTCGTCTCCCCCGGCAAGACGGTGCCGCTCGCGCTCAAGCTCGCAAGCCGCTTCCAGGGGATATTCCTGAAGGACGCGCCCGCTGAAAACGGCTTGCTTGCAAGGTTCCCCCTGCCGCTGGTGGGAGCGGTGATGGCGAGCAACAGGCTCCTGCCGCCGCTTGCCGGGACGCCGTTCCTCGATCTCCCGGAGGTGAAGGGGCTTGGAGTCCCTGTTGCGCACCCGTCCGGGCCGAGGGTCGCCTTCTACGCCGGGTGCGGGGTCAATTACCTGATGCCGAATGTCGGCTCTGCGTCCATCGACGTCTTGAAGCGCGCGGGCGCGACGGTCATAGTGCCTCAGGGCCAGGTCTGCTGCGGTATGCCGGCGTACTCTACCGGGGACCTCGGCTCAGCCAGGGAGATGGCCTTGAAGAACCTCGAGGTCTTCGAGGCGCACTCCCTCGATTATATCGTAACGTCGTGCGCCACGTGCGGCTACGGGCTTAAAAAACTCTTCAGGGACCTCCTCTTCGAGGTGCCTGAACTGAGGGCGAGGGTCGAGGCGTTTTCTTCCAGGGTGCGGGACATAACCGAGCTTCTGGCGCATGATCTCGACTTCACGGGCAAGGGCAGGGGCATGGCTGGCTCGCCGGTGCGCGTCACCTATCACGACCCGTGCCACCTCGGCAGGGCCCAGGGGGTGAGGGATGAGCCGAGGGAGCTTATAGCGGGCGCTCAAGGGGTCGAGTTGAAGGAGATGAAGCACCCGTGCAGTTGCTGCGGGCTTGGCGGGGGCTTGAGCCTCTCGAACTATGACCTCTCCATAGAGATAACCAGGAGGAAGGCCGAGAGCGTAAGGGATACCGGGGCCGACGTCGTCGTTACCGCCTGCCCTGGGTGCATGGTGCAGTTGAGGGACGCCATGCACAGGTACGGGGTGAAGGCGAAGGTGGCGCACGTCGTCGAGTTGCTGTAGGGGCTTTTATGGCGATTTCGTCGTATGGCCTACGTGCATGTTATGTGCGGGAGCGCACACCATTGACCGCTGAAAAGGTTTTCAGGTTAGGGACGCGGTTGACGATATGACATATGGCGCGAACTCTTGGGTGCCGCTGTCCGCGCAATCCCCGGTTCTATCGTGCCAGGCATTGGAAATTATGTTTATACAGAGTGCATCGCCACTTCGTGAGCTGGCCGGTGACCGGTATTAATACGTCCATGTACCGTCTGTCAGGCTGCGTCCTTTGCGGCCTGCCAATCAGTAAGGGGCCCTCCTTTTTATGACCTATTTCATATTCTGCATCCACAACCACCAGCCGGCCGGGAACTTCCCCGAGGTGATTGAAGCGGCCTACGAGAGCTCCTACGGGCCGTTCCTCAAGGCCATTTCAAAACACCCCTCCATAAAGCTTACCATCCATACGTCCGGGTTCCTCCTCGACTGGATAGTGGAGAACCGGCCCGAATACATAGAGCTTCTCAAGTCCATGGTCGAGCGCGGCCAGGCCGAGGTCATGGGGGGTGGGTACTACGAGCCTATCCTCCAGGTCATACCCCAGGCCGACAGGCTGAACCAGATAACGATGATGTCGGATAAGCTGGAGGAGGTCTTTGGTTTCAGGCCCCGCGGCATATGGCTCGCCGAAAGGGTATGGGAGCCGGAGCTGCCGACTACTCTAAAGAAAGCGGGTATGGAGTACATACTCGTGGATGATTACCACTTCATCAAGTCCGGGCTCACCAGGGAAGAGCTTGGCGGCTACTACGTAACCGAAGACCAGGGCAACGTCATAAAGGTCTTCCCCGGTAGTGAGGCGCTCAGGTACCTTATACCCTTCAAGCCCGTCGACGCGCTCGAGGCCCATCTACGGGGGCTCAAGGGCTTCTTGAAGCGCGGGGACGCGGCCATATACGGGGACGACGGCGAGAAGTTCGGGGTCTGGCCCGGGACGGCGAAGTGGGTCTTTGACGAGGGATGGCTCGAAGGCTTCTTTGCCTGGATGGAGAAGAACCTCCACTGGCTCAAGCCCGTAAAGATGGGCGAATACATAGAGAGCGCCGGCCCAGTTGGCAGGGTATACCTGCCGGCAACATCCTACATGGAGATGGGGGAGTGGTCGCTCCCGGCAACGGCCTCAAGGGAGTACGGCGAGCTTGTGGAAGAGGCCAGGACGTGGGAGAGGGGCGAAGAGGTCAGGAGGTTTTTCCAGGGCGGCACTTGGAGGAATTTTTTCTCCAAGTATCCGGAGGCCAACTGGATGCATAAAAGGATGCTCCTTGCGAGCCAGTCTCTGCGGGAGAGGGCCGAGGGGAGGCAGTGGGATGAGGGGCTGGCGGACGCGGAGCGCCATCTCTTCAAGTCCCAGTGCAACGACGCCTACTGGCACGGCGTCTTCGGCGGGCTCTATCTGCCGCACCTGAGGACCGAGGTCTACAGGAACCTGATAGAGGCTGAAAAGCTCGCCTCGATAGAACAGGCGCACTCGGAGGGGCCGTCAATAACGGTTATCGATATGGACGCGGACGGCTTTGACGAGGTGATAATAAGGAACAGGGAGTTGAACCTCTTCGTAAGCCCCGATAACGGCGGCAGCCTGGTGGAGCTGGACTTCAAGCCGAGGGCTGTAAACCTCTCCAATACTCTATCGAGGTGGTTCGAGGGCTACCACCACAAGCTTGAGAAAAAGGGCAAGACCGAGGGCGATGAAGGGGCCGAAGGGACGAGGTCCATCCATGACGTCGTGCTCGTAAAGGAGGAGGGGCTTGAGAGGTACCTCAAGTACGACACCGCGAGGAGGGTCTCCCTTGTCGACCGTTTTTTATCATCCGACGTAACTTTAGATTCTATTTATTGCAATAAATATAATGACTTGGGCGATTTTTCTAATAATAGATATAATGCTGACGTCAGGGGCGCAAGCCTCGTCCTTTCAAGAGAGGGCGAGGTCAGGGGCGGCAGGGTATCTATAGCGAAGGAAATAATCCCGGGGGCGCATAACTCCTTCAAGGTGAATTACCGGATGAAAAACCTCTCGTCAAGGGCGGGTGCGTGCAGGTTCGCCGTGGAGATGAACTTCATACTGCCGTGCTGCGACGGCCCGGCGTGCCTCTACCAGATGACCCCGCCGGTGGCTGACATCGGCCTGGGGAGCCGGGGAGAGGTTTCCGGGGTGGAAAAGGTGGGACTCATAGATACGTACACCGGCGTGGGACTCTCCATAGCCTCAGGTCCCCCCGCCACGCTCTGGAGGTTCCCGGTCCATACGGTATCGCTCTCCGAGGGCGGTTTCGAGAAGATATATCAGGGCGCGTGCCTTACCTTCCTCTACCCCATCTCCCTTGATACCGGGGGCGAGGAGTTCGAGGTAAGCTTTGATCTCCTTGCCGAGGAGATTACCTGAGCGGACAGCGGCCGGGGCGGTGCGCGCAAGACATGGTTTGCGTGGATATTCGAGGCGGGCTGGACATTTACGGGCGGCCCGCTCTTTGTTGCCGCGGCGTGGGGATAGATTGACTGACGGAGGCCGATACATGGGCGGTACCCTTTCAAAAGAAGTGACGGAGAGGATCAGGGGGATAAGGCTCCTCATTTTCGACGTGGACGGCGTCCTGACCGACGGCAAGATAGTCTATACGGACGGCGGCGTTGAGATAAAGGCCTTTGACGTAAGGGACGGCCACGGGATAAAGCTCGTGATGAGGTACGGCATGGACGTGGCCTTGATAACGGCCAGGCGGTCAAGCGTCGTGGACCACAGGGCAAAGGACCTCGGCATAGACCTTGTCTACCAGGGCATGAAGGACAAGCTCAAGGCGTTCGATGAGATACTGGAGAAAAAGTCCCTCAAGCCCGCGGACGCCGCTTACGTGGGCGACGACATAATAGACCTGCCCGTGTTGAAAAGGGTGGGGTTCTCTTGCGCGGTGTCGGACGCGGTGGACGAGGTGAAGGGGGTGGTCGATTACGTAGCCTCCAAGCCGGGTGGAGGGGGGGCGGTTAGGGAGATTTGCGAACTGATCCTCAAGGCCCAGTCCAAGTGGGACGGGATAGTGCGGGGCTACCTACATAGATAGGACTGAAATCCGCTTATATTCCATATGGGTTGCGCGAGGCTGGGTCTCCTAAGAGGGGGATTGAAATTCCCTGTAGCTTGCTACAGGGAATTTTCAAGTAAGGTATTTATCTATTGAAATTCGCTCGCTTACCCTGCAGCAAGCTACAGGGAATTCGCTCGCTATGCTTGTTAAAAATCTTTACACTCCTATTCGCTGATGGTATAATTTTTGCGTGTCGAGGGGTGCGCTTTTGCCGGATTTTGCCGTTTGTGCGTTAAGTTTGCCGAGGGTTGGCACAGGTTATGACCGAATACACCGAATACAATGAACCGTAGAATAAGGGCGTTACTTTTGGCGTTTATAGCGGCATCGATAGCAAGTATAGTCGTTTTGGTCCTTATCCATTACCAAAGGACAAGCAACAACGTCAGGATAACGTTCACTGAGGACAAGAAGGTGGGCGTCAAGGTCGAGAGCGTCCATTACGCCGGCACCAAGAGCGGCCGCATGGAATGGGAACTCGACGCGGACTCGGCGGAGCGTTCCAGGGACGGCTCCGTTACGGTCCTTGAATCGGTGAGGCTCAAGTTTTATCCGAAAACCGGAGGCCCCTCGACGCTCAAGGCCAGGGAGGGCAGGTTTTCCGAGTCTACGGGAGAGGTCGAGGCCATAGGCTCCGTGGTCGTGGAGACGGACGACGGGTACAGGCTTACGACGGAGAGGCTCAAATACATGATGAAGACTAAGGAACTGACCACAAAGGACCATGTCGAGATAACCTCGAAGAGCATAGACCTCGCGGGGGACGGCCTTTTCGCCACCATCGATGACGGGAAGTTCAGATTGTCGAAAAATGTCAAGGCGGTCTTCAAGGACGGCTCGATATAGGCGCCGAGAAAACAGTTTTAGCGTGTGCTTGAGCGCTTCGGCTTTTCAACACCACCTGACTTGAAAAGCCCATATGGCTCAAGGTGCGACGTTAAAATTTTTTTTAGCGTTCTGAAGCCCATCGGGTTCTTTTTAAACCTGAGAGGTTTCATTTTACAAAAAGGTTCTCTCAAAAGGCTTTTTCAGCAGACTATTAGCGGATTGCGGCATGGCGCTTAAAACGAACATGGCACTCTGGGCGCTCGCCGCCTCATTAGTTGTCAACCTGACCGCGCACGGCGTATGCCGGGCGGAGGACGCCGGGGACGGGAAGGACGCGCATGCGCACCAAGGGGCCGCGAAAGAGAAACCCCGGAAGCCTGTCACCGTCACCTCTGACTCGATGGAGGCCGACAGGGGCAAGAAGTTCGTCGTCTTCGAGGGCAATGTGACGGCGGTCGAGGACTTTAC
>JACRLF010000009.1 GCA_016235365.1 Deltaproteobacteria bacterium
AGCCCGTGGGGGCCGACCCTCCACGGCCCCAGCCTCGCCTGTATGTGGCCGGCCACCTTCCTCTCGACCCACGTAAGGGGCAGGGGCAGCGCGAAGAGGACCATGGTCATGAACCCCACCTTCACGGTAATTATGATGACTTCTATGATCGTCGAGATATCCGGCATCGTTCTATATAGTCTTCGGTTTGAGTTTTTCCGCAACCTGTTAAGCTCTCGCGAGCCAGGGCCGATGAGAAGCGCGGCCGCCATCCATCTTCGGAACCGGGGAAAGGCCTATCTTCTCCTTCCCCACATATAGTTGATCATCTCTATGTACCTTGAGTTCATGCCGCGCACTATAGAGTGTATGGTGAAGACGATGTTCTTGAGGAGCTTGTATATCACCCTCGGGTGGCCGTCCACGAGGGTCTCGAAATCGGACTTCTCCATGATATAGGTCTCAAGGTCCGACACGGCCACGATAGTGGCTGATCTCGGCCTTCCGTCAAGGAAGCTCATCTCGCCGAATATCTCGCCGTCTTTCATGATGGTAAGCGTAAAAAGCTCGCCGTCGGGGGACGTCTTGCATGCCTTCACCTCCCCCTTCCTTATGATATAGAGGGACGCCCCGTCCTCGGACTCCTTGAAGACGGTGTCGCCGAGCTTGAAGTTCTTCTTATTAACGATCCTGGATACAGTATCGAGCTCGCCGTCAGACAGGTCTGAGAAGAACAATATATCCCTCAACAGCTTCGGATCTACCATGCGACTACCTCCTTTTCTCGTCAGGCGGCTTGTGGTGGTTGAATCTCCCCGCGGCAAGCCGCGGGGAATCTTCGACATATGAGGAAGTATCTATTTCTATTCGCTCGCTCGACCCCGTAGCAAGCTACGGGGAATGCGCTCGCCATGCATGTTCATATCTTCGTTATGGCGACCCTTGGCGCGCCCTTGCCGCGTCTGAAGAACCTCGCAACCGGCGCGTCTTCGAAGTTCTCCGCGACAAACGCCATGCCTTTTCCGGAGCCCTTCCTTGTGCGCAGCGTCATCTGCGCCTCGCAGGCCGCGCCCCTCACGCTCACCTTATCCCCGTTCCTGAGGCCGAGCGCGTCCGCGTCCCCCTCGCTTATCTCTATCACTGCCGCGTTCAGCAGCCCCGTCATAGAAGACGACATCCTTGAAAGCATCCCCGAATGGAAGAGGTGGTTGCCGGTAACGAGCCTGAACGGGAACTGCTCCGCCCCTCCGAGGTCGGCGCGGGGCTCGATCCTCGATACCTTAAGGGCGGCGGACTGCGCGCCCTTCACCAGCGCGGCCCTGTTGTCGAGCTTATCCTCTATATTTTTCTTATTATTGAATACGAGGCTGACGTCCCCGTACATCGGCGCCTCTTTTCTTATCTCATCGAGGACGAGCACCGGGTTTTTGGGCCCGAACGATGGGTCGAACGACTCTCCGACGGCCCTTATGATGTCAAAATCCCTCTTCGCCTTGCCGGGCGGGGGCAATAGCTTCCTTATTATCTGGGCCCTGCCCTCCTGGTTCGTAAATATCCCTTCCTTCTCCGCGAAGCTCGCGCCCGGCAGGACGACGTGCGCGAGCTTCGCCGTCTCGGTAAGGAATATGTCCTGAACGACGAGGAACTTTACCGCCGAGAGCGCCTTTGCCGCGAACTCCCCGTCAGGATACATGGAGGCCACGTCCGAGCCGGCTATGTAGAGGGCGTCCAACTCGCCCTGCTCGGCCGCGGCGAGGATCCCGTCGCACCCAAGCCCCTTTTTATCCACCCTGGAGTACCCCGGTCCGAACCCCGGGTGCACGCCCATCTCCCATGCGCCCCTCTGGTTGCACCTGTCAAGCGCGGGAAGCACTGTCACCTTCTTGCCGCGCGACCTTAAAAGGTCCTTGAGAAGCCCGAGCGCCGGTATGGACTGCGGCGCCCTCAGGAAGTCCGTCCCAGCGATTACCGCCACCGTCGAGGATGCGCCAAGCTTCCGTGCGATAGCCTTTATCTCCTTGTCGAGCGCCCCGGCCGTTGACAGCAGGGCCTCGAGCCTCGCGTCCTTGACCGGCTTCAAGGTCTCATCCGGAAGCTTGTCGTAGTTCAGGTTGAGTATTATAGCCTCGAGCACCGAGTCCTCGGCCCCCGGGAGGTGCCTCAACAACTGGGTGGCGGAGGAATCGAGCTTCATTGCCCTCGGGGACGCTATGATTACGTTCATCCTCCTGTTGGCCGATATGCGCCTTACTATGTAGTCGGTTACCGGATTTTCATCCGACAGATGGCTGCCGATTATCAGGAGCGTGTCCGACGCCATGCAGTCGAATATCGAGACGCCCCCCTCGTGCATCGAGGCGGCTGAGACGAAGCTCTCCACGGCAAGGGGGTCCCACCTCGAGCTCGAGTCGATGTTCGGGCTGTTGAATACCGTCCTGAAGAGCTTCTGAAAGAGATATAGCTCCTCGTTGACGAGCCTCGGCGAGGCTATGCCCCCGACCTTGCCGCCGCCGACGGAGAAGTTCTTTTTTATGAGGCCCATCGCCTCTTCCCAGGAGGCAGGCTCTAACGCCCCTCTCTTCCTGACAAGGGGGGTGGTGAGCCTGTTCGGGTTGTTTATGAAGTCAAAGCCGAACCTGCCCCTGGCGCACAGCGTCTCGCTGTTGAGGCCGACGCCGAGCTGCGCCCTGGCCCTTATCACCACGCCGTCCCTGTGCTCTATGACCATCCTGCAGCCCGTGGCGCAGTAGGGGCATACCGTGTCGGCGCCCTTCAAGTCCCAGGGCCTGGTCTTGTACCTGTAAGGCAGCCTCATAAAGCAGCCCACGGGGCACACCTCTATGCAGTTGCCGTCCTGGTCGCAGTCGAGGAAGCTCCTTAAAAAGCTCGTCTCCTCCTGATGGTCCCCCCTGTTAAGGGAGGTAAGGACGTTGGCGCCAACGACCTCTCTGCAGACGCGCACGCACTTGACGCACTGCACGCACCTGTTGGAGTTCTTTATTATGACCGGGGAGAGGACGTAGTCCTTCTCGTGAAACTTGAACTTTGGCTCGGCGTGCCTGCCCTTGTGCGGGCCGTACCTGTAGACCATGTCCTGCAGCTCGCACTCGCCGCCCTTGTCGCACACGGGGCAGTCAAGGGCGTGGTTGGCGAGCAGGAACTCAAGGACCCCGGCGCGCGCGGATACGACCGTGGGAGACTCCGTATTGATGCTCATCCCGTGGAGCACCGGGGTTACGCAGGAGGGCTGGAGCTTTTTCTGACCCTCTATCTCCACGAGGCACATCCTGCAGGAGCCTATGCCAATGAGGTCCGCCTGGTAGCAGAACGTCGGGACTTCAAACCCCGCGTCCCTGGCCGCGTTCAGTATCAGCGTGCCGTCCTCCACGGTTATCTCTTTGCCGTTTATCTTTACGGTTACCATGTCTCTGTCTGCCGCCGGGTCCTTCACCGCAAACAGGGGCTATCCCCGCCATCTTGAAGCTCCCCGCGGCAAGCCGCGGGCCTCGCGCCCGCCATGCATCTTCAACAGGCCATGCATCTTTTATGGTCCACATGGTACTGGAACTCTTCCCGGAAGTTCTTAAGCGCCCCCCTCAGGGCCATCACCGCGCCGTCGCCGAGCGGACAGAACGTGCGTCCGAATATGTTGTCGCACAGGCTCTCCAGCATCTCCACGTCCCCGGCGCGCCCCTCGCCGTGCTCCAGGCGTCTGAGTATCTTCGTAAGCCACGGCGTGCCGTCGCGGCAGGGGGTGCATTTGCCGCAGGATTCGTGGCTGAAAAACCTGTTTATTATATACGCCGTCTTTACCATGCAGGTGGACGAATCCATCACGATGACGGCCCCGGATCCGAGCATGGACCCTTTGGCGGCGAGGGAATCGAAGTCGAGCGGGGTATCGAGGTCTTTCGGCGTAAGCAGCGGGGCGCTTACCCCGCCGGGGATGACCGCCTTCAACGCCCTGTCATCCCTGAGCATCCCGCCGCAGTGGTTGAAGATTATATCCCTTGCCGTGGCGCCCATGGCAAGCTCATATAGCCCCGGTTTTTTCACGTGTCCGCTGACGCAGTATATCTTCGGCCCCGGGCTCTTCGCGGGCCCGATCCCGGCGAACCACTCTGGGCCTTTCTCTATGATAGCCGGTATACAGGAGAGCGTCTCCACGTTATTTATGACTGTAGGCTTGCCGTAAAGCCCGGAGAGCGCCGGAAAGGGCGGCTTCTTCCTCGGCTGGGCCCTGTAGCCCTCTATGGATTCGAGCAAGGCCGTCTCCTCGCCGCATATATAGGCGCCGAAACCCCTGTGCACGTACATGTCGAGATTGAAGCCGCTGCCGAGGATGTCCCCGCCGAGGTACCCCCTCTCGTAGGCCTCTTTGATGGCCGCTTCGAGCCTTCTCGCGCCGAAGACGAACTCTCCCCTTATATAGATATAGGCATTGGACGCGCCTATGGCGTAGCTGCTTATTATCATGCCCTCGATGAGCAGATGGGGGTCGTTGTCCATGATGCCCCTGTCCTTGAAGGTCCCGGGCTCACCCTCATCGGCGTTGCAGCAGAGGTACTTGGCGACGGTCGGGTCCTTCGGGATGAAACTCCACTTGAGCCCTGTTGAGAACCCCGCGCCGCCCCTTCCCCTGAGCCCCGAGTCCTTGACCATCTGGATGATGTGCTCAGGGGCGAGCTTCAGGGCCGCGGCAAGCGCCCTGTACCCGCCGTTCCTGACGTAGTTCTCTATCCTGTGGGCGTCGGGCTTTCCTATGTTTTTCAGAAGTACGCTTTCCATTGTCCGTCCGGGACGACCCTCCGGTATGCCTTTCGGCCTGTCCGCGTGAGATAATCGTATCCGCCTCTATTCGCCCGCTTGCCACGGAGGGCAGGCTGGCAGCATCTTTATCATCCGCCCTCAACGCTACTTCAGGTTCTTCAATATCTCATCCACCTTCTGATCGGTGAGGTTCTCGTAATAATCGTCGTTTATCTGCATCATGGGGGCCGTTGCGCAGGACCCGAGGCACTCAACCGTTGATAGCGTAAACTTCTTGTCGGGCGTTGTCTGGCCCGTCTTTATGTCGAGGGTCCTCTCCAGGTGCTTTATGATGTGCTCCGCGCCCATCAGCGAGCACGATATGTTCCTGCATACCTGTATATGGTGCTTGCCCACGGGCTTATTCACGTTATACATCGTGTAGAACGTGGCGGCGGCGTTCACCTCTGCCGGCTGCATCTCAAGGATGGAGGCTATCTCCAGCATGTCCTCCTTTACGATGTGCCCGCCCCTGCCATTCTGGACAATCCTCAGGGCGTCCATGACGGCAGAGCGCCTGTTCGGATACTTCTTCAACGCGGCCTGAAGCTCTTTTTTTTCGTTCTCGGTCAGCATCCTTCATTCTCATCCGGCCGCGCCCCGTGTCAGGGCGCGCCACGCTTATCTATCAGGATGTCGAAAAAGTCCATCCATGGCTTTTTCAACTACGCTTACAACCGCGCCTTGTCTTGAGGGTGCCCTTGAGTCCATCTCCCTCTTGCGCCCTACTTGTCGCACTCGCCAAAGACCGGGTCGAGGCTCGATATTATCGCCACGACGTCGGCCAGGTACATGCCCTTTGACATATGCCTGACGGTCTGAAGATTGTGGAAAGACGGCACCCTCAGCTTGAGCCTATAGGGCTTCTCCGACCCGTCGCTGACTATGTATACGCCGAGTTCCCCCTTCGGGGCCTCTATCGACGAGTAGACCTCGCCTTTGGGTACCTTGAAGCCGTGGGACACGTACTTGAAGTGGTGTATCAGGTTCTCCATGTTGTTGTATACGTCGGGCTTGGGAGGTGGAACCAATTCCGGCATATCGACGTTGAACGGCCCCTCGGGCAGGTCTCTGAGCGCCTGCCTGATTATGCGCATAGACTGCTTTATCTCCTCTATCCTTATGACGTAGCGGTCGAAACAGTCGCCGTTGGTCCCGACCGGCACGTCGAAGTCGAACCTGTCGTATATGAGATAGGGCTCGTCCTTCCTTATATCCCACTTGACTCCGCTCGCCCTGAGGGCAGGGCCGCTCAACCCGAGGTTTATCGCCTCTTCGGCGGAGATGACGCCTACGCCCCTGTTCCTGTCGACCCAGACCCTGTTGCCCAGGAGTATCCTCTCGTACTCCGAGATCCTGCCCGGCAGGATCTCGAGCATCTTTTCGCACGCCTCCTTGCACCCGTCGGTGAAGTCGTACCTTACGCCGCCGACCCGGAGGTAGCTGAGCGTCATCCGCGCCCCGCAGAGCATCTCGAATATATCGAGCACTATCTCCCTCTCCCTTACGGCGTAGAGAAGGATGGACATCGCGCCGAGGTCGAGCGCCCAGGCGCCGATGGCCATGAGGTGGCCGGCTATCCTGGAGAGCTCGGCCGCTATCACCCTTATGTGCTTCGCCCTCTCGGTTATCTCTATGCCGAGGAGCTTTTCAACGGCCTGGACGTACGCCAGGTTGTTGCTCATGGCGCACATGTAGTCGAGCCTGTCGGTATACGGGACGAACTGGTGGTAGAGGAGGTTCTCCGCTATCTTCTCGGTGCCACGGTGGAGATAGCCGATATCCGGCTCGGCCCTGACGATCTTCTCACCCTGGAGGTCGAGCACAAGGTGAAGCACCCCGTGCGTCGAGGGGTGCTGGGGGCCCATGTGGATGGTTATCCCCTGCGTCGCTATTATGTCGTCGCGTTCATTCATTGTCTATAGATAACCGCCGGGCTTGCGCCTCCGTCACTCCGGCTTGTCTTCGCCGTAGGGGTTGTACTTGTCCCTGTATCCGCGCAGCGGATAATCTTTCCTCAGGGGGTGGCCTTCCCAGTCCCCGGCGAGGTAAATACGCCTGAGATCGGGGTGGCCCTCAAAGACTATGCCGAACATGTCATAGACTTCCCTCTCGGGCCAGTCGGCCCCGGCGTACACCGGGGTGATGGAGGGCACGCTCTCGCCTTCGTCGACCCTCAGCTTGAGCCTTATCCTCTGCTTCTTCCTGATGGAATAGAGGTGATAGACCACCTCGAAGCGCGGCGTCTCGCCGTAGTAATCGGCCCCGAGCACGTCCACGAGGTAGTCCATGTTGAACTCAGGGTTGGTCTTTAGGAAGTTGCAGATATCCCCTATGGACTCGCGCCTGACGACATGGGTCACCTCGCCCCTGAACACGCGGGTCTCTATTATCCCGTGCATGCAGGACGACTTGAACTTGTCCACCAGCAATGAGGTATCCGCCTGCGCCATGCTATCCTATGCCTATCTTCCTCTCTTCGAGGATGAACGGGTTCTCGGTCTTTATCTTTTCCATGAGCTGGAGGAATCCGAAGAGCAGCGCGTCGGGCCTCGGCGGACACCCCGGCACGTAGACGTCCACCGGCACGACGAGGTCCGTCCCCTGCACCACGGCGTACGTGTTGTACGGCCCGCCGGCCGAGGCGCACCCGCCCATGGCTATCACCCACCTCGGCTCTGGCATCTGGTCGTAGAGCCTTTTGACGGCCGGGGCTATCTTCTTTGTCATGGTCCCGGCCACGACCATCACGTCGGACTGGCGCGGAGAAGGCCTGAAGACTATGCCGAACCTGTCGGTGTCGTAGCGCGAGCACCCAGCGGCTATCATCTCTATGGCGCAGCACGCAAGCCCGAACGTCATCGGCCAGAGCGCCGAGGACCTGCTCCAGTTCAGGACGTCCCCGACGACCGGGTTGTGCTTCACGGCCTTTACTACCGGGTTGTTCCTCAGCATGTCCGCTATGCTCTCAAGCGTCGTGAAGAGGATAGGCTGTTCCAGTGGGTTTTTTCCGCTTGTCATTAAAGGCACCTGTTGAGGCTCATATTGTCAGCGACGCCGCAAGAATGAGGACCGCATCGTCAGACCCATTCAAGCGCGCCCTTGGCCCACGCGTAGATGAGGCCCAGGGCAAGCACCGCTATGAATATAATCATCTCCACGAATACGAACATGGATATGCTTTTATCCGTCAGGATTACGGCCCAGGGGAATAGGAATAGGGTCTCTACGTCAAAGACTATGAAGAGTATGGCGATGATGAAGAAGTGTACCCTGAAGTGGCCTTTATTGGCGTCCCCGATAGGCTCCATGCCGCACTCCCAGGGGGTGAGCTTCTCCCTGTAGGGGAAACGCGGCTGGAAGATGAAGCTCATGAAAAGGGCGCCGACCGCCATCATTGAGGCGAACCCTATCATTATAAGAACAGGCAGATACGACAAGAGCATGGCAGCCCTCCTCCTGGTCCTTTAACTGCACGGAAGAATTCTCTCTAACGTTCCGATTGTTATGATATAGCTCGCCTGGGTACGCGGCAAAGTATAATAACTGAATCACTTTGTCAAGGGGAAAGTAGTACACTGTATACAAATAAGTTTCGGCGTTTCCTTGAGATACGGTTGTAAGGGGCCTGGCGGGGGCGGTTTTCCGGGCCTTTTGTGCGCGCGCCGTCTGGCCACGGCGCGTTGATAGATGGTGCGGATAGGCTCAAAGCTCGAAGATATCGACCCTCCTGTCCTTCATTATGTGGTTGAGCGGGGTGATATGCTTATCCCTGGCGTCCCTGGGCTCTATATCCGCCGCACCGGCCTCTTCCCTCCTGCCGCCGGCCCTGCGTATGACCGTGCCGGCCGGGGATACTATCTGGCTTGAGCCGATGAATTCGAGGGCGCGGCCTTTTACCCTCCTCTCAACGCCGACCCTGTTGGCCGTTATGGAAAAGACCCTGTTCTCTATCGACCTCGTTATCATCGCCTGCGGGCAGAAGGGGAGCACGAGGTTTGAAGGCTGGCATATGATGTCGGCGCCCTTGAGGGCAAGGGTCCTCGCCACCTCCGGGAATATCCAGTCAAAGCAAATCATCATGCCGACCCGCGCCTTGCCTATGTTGTAGACCTTGAGAGGCGTGTCGCCCCGCGCGAATATCTTCTTCTCGTTCCAGAAAAGATGCGCCTTGCGGTACACCCCCACAACCCCCCTGGGGCCGACCAGGACGGATGAGTTGTACACCCTGCCACCGGCCCTCTCGGCTATTCCTGCCACTATGTGCATCTTCCCGGCTTTAGCCGCCTCGATGAGCCTTGAAGTGGCGTACCCGGCCGTAACGTCCTCCGAGAGCCCGAGCGCCTCTTTTTTCGACCTGAACTGATAACCGGTTGAAAACAGCTCCGGGAGCACGACAAGCTCGGCATCGATAGAGTTCAGCCGGCGAACGGCCTTTTCGACGTTCTCTCTCACTTTTCCGAACAACGGCGAGGTCTGCAGGAATGCGACCTTCATCTGACGCTCCTGATGGAAGACGGTATCATCCGTATTTTTAACGGACGGGGGGATGTTAATATCAACGCGGGCCTGTTGTCAAGCCCCTCCGCATGCCTGTTGACAATGCGCCTTCTTATATTATATCCTCAGTCGGGACGGATGTGCGAAGAAGGACATGATGCTCGACCTCTCAGCCATAAGATTCGACGATAAAGGGCTCGTGCCGGCGGTGGCCCAGGACTTCAACACCTTTGAGGTCCTCATGCTGGCGTACATGAACAGGGAGGCCCTTGAAAAGACCATCGAGAGCCGCAAGGCCCACTACTGGAGCCGCGGGAGAGGTTCGTTATGGCTCAAGGGAGAGACCTCCGGGAACTTCCAGGAGGTCAAATCCATCTATTACGACTGCGACGCGGACACCCTGCTTCTGATGGTCGAGCCAAGAGGCCCGGCCTGCCACACGGGGGAGAGGACCTGCTTTTTCAGGAGGATAGATGAATGGGGCGGCCCCCCACCGCGCCCGGAGCGCGTAATAAAAGAGCTCTTCCTGACGATAAAGGAGCGCAAGGGCGCTCCTCCTGACAAGTCCTACGTGGCCTCGCTTTACTCAAAGGGGCGCGGGAAGATTCTTGAAAAGATCGCGGAGGAGTCCGACGAGCTCATCGAGGCCGCCGGTGCAAAGACCCGCGGCGACGTCCTGTACGAGTTCTGCGACCTTCTCTTCCACTCCCTTGTGCTCCTTGTCGACGAGGGGATAGAGATAGAGGAGGTATACTCCGAGCTTCGGAGGAGGTCCGGCGTCTCAGGGATAGAGGAGAAGGCCTCAAGGGGGAGGCCCGGAGGGGGCCCCGGATGAAATTTCAGCTCGCGTTAGATACGGAAAGGTGGTAATGAAATGGACTGCGTGTTCTGCAAGATCGCCTCGAAGCATATCAAGTCCGCCATTGTCGGCGAAACGGAGCGGCTCATAGCTATCAGCGATATAAACCCGCAGGCGCCCACGCATATTCTTATAATCCCGAAGAAGCATTACTCCACGCTTACGGCGGGCAGACGGTCTTCCACCTCCACATGCACCTCATGGCCGGCAGGCCCCTGAGCGGCAGGATGGGATAGGCCGGCCCGTAATATCGGCCTTAAAAACACTAAAGGCTAAAGGAGCTGTTGCGATGGCGTCGTGTCAGAGCTGCGGAATAACCATAATGAGCAAAGATGAGTTCGGGAAGGAAAAGAACGGGGCGCTGAAACTCGACTATTGCAGGTACTGCTACGACAAGGGGGCGTTCATCGAGCCGGAGATGACTTTCGAGTTGATGGTGGAAAAGGTGGCCTCGGCAATGAAGACGAACAAGAACGTCTCCGATGAAGCGGCCAGGGAGTCGGCGACGCGGCTCCTTGGCGGACTTAAAAGATGGCAGGCCCGCCACTGACGCCGTTTTGCAGCCCCACAAAAAAGTCAGGGCTTTCAGGGAATGAGTTCCCCAGGCGTCCCCCCCCCCGATAGCCGCAAAAACGTCCCTCCCTGCGTCATACCCATACCGGCCAAAGGAGCATCGGCAAAACCATGACCATCAAAAAGATATTGATTATCGACGACTCCCCCATAGCGCGCAAGATCCTCAAAAAATGCCTCCCCGAAGACCGCGGTTTCGAGTTTTTCGAGGCTTCAAACGGCCAGGAGGGGCTGGAGATATACAAAGAGGTGAACCCTGACTTGACCTTCCTGGACCTCACCATGCCGATCATGGACGGGGTGACGGCCCTTGAGGAAATAAAAAAATTCGACGAAACCGCTGTAGTCATAGTAAATACCGCCGATATACAGATAAAATCCATAAACAAGGTGCTTGAACGAGGCGCCCTTATGGTGCTGCGAAAACCCCCTGCAAAAGAGACCGTGGAAAAGGCGCTGCAATCCGCGGAAGAAGAATTAAAAAACATCAGGTGAGCTTAATGAACGGCAATAACGGCGAAAACGTCATGACCGGCGAAGAGCTGGACACGATGCAGGAGATAGTGAACATCGCCTTCGGGTCGGCCGCGCGGGACCTGGCTGAGGTGATAGACATATTCGTGGAGTTGACCGTCCCTGAAATAAGGGTATACAAAACCGAGGAAGTTCCCAGGAAGATCCGCAATGAAGTCTGCGACGTCCCCAAGATAAGCATCGTCAAGCAGGATTACCACGGCAAGTTCAAGGGCATAGCCCTGTTGATCTTCCCGGTGTGCGCCGGAAGGGAGCTTGTCACCCTGCTCAACAACAGCGTGGAGGACCAATCCCTCGACATGGAGAACATCGACGCCCTGGAGAAAGAGACCCTCGTGGAGGTCGGCACCATCCTCATCGGCGCCTGCGTGGGCAAGGTGGCCGAGCTGCTCGATGACGTCGTGACCTACTCTCCCCCGCAGGTGATAATCGCGGACGACCCCGAGAGCGTGGAGAGGGACAGGCTGTACGAGCCTGACAATCTCGCGATAACCATGAAGACCATCTTCAAGTTCGAGAAGCGCGACGTAACCGGGTTCCTCTTCCTGATATCGAAGGATTCCATCCCCTGGATAAAAAAGGCGGTCAATCTCTTCCTGGAGCGATACTGATGATATTCACCCAGATATTCGACATGGTAGACATAGGCCTCGTCGTACTCGACGCCGACCTGAAGGTGACGCATTGGAACAGGTGGATGGAGCTAAGGAGCGAGATACCGGCGGAAAAGATAGTCGGGGGGCCGCTCTTCGATTTTTTCCCCAACCTGAACAACCCGAAGTTCATAAGGAGCTGCAAGTCGGTGCTGAACTTCGGGAACTTCAGTTTTTTTTCGCAAAAGCTCCACCTCTATCTCTTCCCGTTCAATCCAGTAAGCTCCTTCAAGTCCAAATTCCAGCACATGCAGCAATACTGCACCATGGGCCCGCTTCGCGACGAGAACAACGCGATAAAGAACCTCTACATCTCGGTGCAGGACGTGAGCGAGCTGGTCCAGTATGAACAGAAGCTGATAGAGATGAACATGAAGGACGGCCTTACCGGGGCCTACAACAGGAGGTTCCTGGATGTAAAATTAAAGGAGGAGTTCAACAGGCACCGGAGGTATTCGAGGCCCTTGAGCCTCATAATGTTCGACATAGACCACTTCAAGAAGGTCAACGACACGCACGGGCACCAGTGCGGCGACCATATATTGAAGGCCGTGGCCTCGAAGATCGCCTCGTCCATCCGCAATACCGACTTCCTGGTCCGCTACGGCGGCGAGGAGTTCTGCTGCGTCCTGCCGGAGACGGCCTTTGAGGCGGCGGCCCTTCTGGCTGAACGCTTCAGGGCGAGCGTGGCGGACACCGAGTTCGTAGTTAAGGAGTCGACCCTGCGGATAACCATAAGTCTGGGCGTCTCCGGCCTCGACAAGGAGAACAGCACGCCGGAGCTCTTGATAAAGAAAGCGGATGAATCGCTCTACGAGGCGAAAAAGACCGGGCGCAACAAGGTGGTGGCGCACGGGATATCGGCCTGACGGAGCTGTTAAGCGCGGGGCCTTTTCGCGCCCTCGGTGGTTTCTTACCGGCGCCTTATTTAACCCGTGGCCCACATCGACGTCATGAAGCGGCTCCAGTCAGAGCCCCACGGACCTACGACACCATATACCCCCTGTCCCTGAGCGCCTTCAACACCCTGTTGGAGTGGACACTGCCCTCGACCTCGAGTATGATCTCCAGCCTTGCAAGCCCAACCGGCAGACTCTCGGCCTCCCTTAAGTGGATGACATGGAGGATATTCGCCTTCATCGCGGCTATCTCGGCGGTAAGACCGGCAAGCGATCCGGGGACGTCCTGAAGGACGGTGGAAATCTTGAGCACCCTGCCTTCCTTGATGAGCCCGGCCCTTATCACCCTGTCAAGGGCCGTCACGTCGATATTGCCGCCGCTCAGCACGAAAACGACCTTGCCCGGCGACTTCGGCAACTTGCCTTCCATGGCCGCGGCGACGGGTACGGCCCCTGCGCCTTCCACTACGAGCTTTTTCCTTTCAAGGAGCTTGAGAATCGCCTCCGCGATGCTCTCCTCCCCGACCGCGACCACGCCGTCGACAAGCTCTTTTATTACGGGGAAGGTCATTCCCCCTACGCGCTTTATTGCTATGCCGTCGGCTATCGTAGGCTGGCGCGCGGCCTCTATCGGGTGGCCGGCCTTGAGCGACTCGATGCACGACATCGAGGCCTCGGACTCAACCCCTATGACCATTACGGACCTTTTAAGCGCCTTGGCCGCCGAGGCTATCCCTGCTATCAGCCCGCCGCCGCCCACAGGCACCACTATAGCGTCCACGTCCGGGACCGCCTCGATTATCTCAAGCCCCACGGTGCCCTGCGCGGCAATCACAAGCTCGTCGTCGAACGGCGGGATGAAGGTCAACCCCCGCTCCCCGGCAATAAGCCCGGCGTACGCGCAGGAGTCGTCAAAGGAGCGCCCGTGAAAGACCACTTCCGCGCCGTAGCCCCTGGCGGCCATGTACTTCACTATCGGGGTACCCTCCGGCATCACGACAATGGATTTAATCCCCAACAGCATCGCCGCCCACGCCACCCCCTGGGCGTGGTTGCCCGAGGAGGCGGTTATGACGCCGTTTGAACGCTCTTTTTCGGATAAGGAGGATATCTTGTTGTAAGCGCCCCGGACCTTGAAGGAGCCTGTCTTTTGGAGGTTCTCAAGCTTGAAAAAGCACTCAAAGCCGAGGAGTCCGCTGAAGTAGGAGGACCTGACGACCGGAGTCGGGCTTATCACGCCCATGAGCCTTTCCCGCGCTTCCCTTATTTTGCCGAGCTCTATCACCGCCCCTCCCCTTTTAAACCGGACTCATTGCCGCCTCTTGAGCCTCTGCCTTCCCGCCTCGAACATGGCCACTGCCCCGGCCTGCGCGGCGTTCAGGGAATTGAGCCTCCCGGCCATCGGGATAGAGACGCACATGTCGCACTTCTCCCTCACGAGCCTTCTTATTCCCCTGCCTTCGCTCCCGACGACTATGGCGAGGTCCATGTCGAGGTCGGTTGAATATATGTCCTGCGTTCCCCCTGCCTCTATCCCGACCACCCAGACGTTATCTTCCTTGAGCCTCTCTATGGCCCTTGAGATATTGACCTCGCGCGCTATCATTGCGTGCTCGGTAGCCCCTGCCGAGGCCTTTACGACCGCCGGCGTCACCTCGCAAGCCCTGTCCTTCGGTATTATTACGCCGTGCACGCCAGCCGCATCGGCCGCCCTTATGAGCGAGCCCAGGTTCTGGGGGTCCTGGATGGAGTCGAGTATCAGGAAAAAGGCCTTCTGCCCGCTATTTTTCCATGCCTTCAACAGCTCTTCGAGGTCTTTATAACCGTACTCCCCGCGGATGACCGCGGCAATGCCCTGGTGCGAATCCGTGCCGGTAAGCCTGTCGAGCTCATGCCTTGGGACCTTCCTAATCTCAACGCCTTTTTTTTTGGCCGCTTCCATCAAGCTGGAAGGGACCTGGCGCGATTCGGAGAATATGATCCTCTCTATCCCGCCGCAGGGGCTTCTCAAGGCTTCAGCCACGGGGTTTACCCCGTAAATTATCCTCATATGGAGATACCTATGAAACCTCAACGGGTTGAGAACCCCCAGGGGTTTCAGAACGCTAAAAAATGAAACCACCTCCAGCTTGAAAAACTACAGGGGCTTCAGAACGCTAAAAGATTAACGGCGCGGCGCGGCGGCATCGACGGCCTTTATCTTTTCTTCGGCCCAGGAGGCCCCGGATGAGTCCCCGGTGGCCGCGTACAGCTCCAACAGGTGGCCGTAGATTATCTTCAAGCCTGCGGTATCCGTCACCGGGGCCGCTGTGGCGGCCTCCTTGAAACTCCGCTGCGCGCCTGCGTAGTCCCCCCTCCTCATCTCGATGACGCCGAGGGTGTCGAGGTACATATGGAGCCCGCTCGGGTCTATCCTTATGGCGTCCCTTACCGCCTCCTCGGCCTTATCGAACCGGCCTGTCTCCATGTAGGCCCACCCGAGGTTGTTATGGAAGACGCCGTTTTTTGGGTCTAATTCAACGGCCTTGAGATAGCTCCCTATGGCCTCGTTGTACATCTTCTTCTTGAGATAGACGTTGCCAAGCCCGAACCATGCCGCAGGGTTTCCGGGGTCGGCCGCTATTGCCCCCTTATACTCCCTGAGAGCCGGGACGACCTCGTTTTTGGCCTCGTAGAGAGCGCCGAGACGCAGGTGCTCATCCGCCGAGAGCGGGTCTTTGCCCGCCTCCATCAACGTGACCCGGCCGCACGATGTCAGGAGAGACATGGATAACGCGAGCGCGACGAAAAAGAACCTCTTATCTCTCATCCTTTGTCTTCCGGGGCCTTACCAGCAGGGTAGAGAAGCCGGTCTTCTCCCAATACCGCTTGAGCCTCTCGTACGTAAAGACCTCTTCCCTGTTCATCGCCGAATGGGCCAGCACAACCCCGGCCCTGTCGTCATACCCGACGACCACTATGTAGTGCCCCACCGGATACGCGTCGTATCCGAGGTTGAGGAAGAGTATAAGCGGCGTCCCTGAGGATATCTTTTCCCTCAGGTCGTCGAAGGACCCCCTGTAGTACGACGCATCAAGGCCCTTTTCCCTTGCGTATATGAGGAGGTCCATGGGTAGGGTCCCCTTGAGCTTCTCCTCGTAGACCACGCGGGCCACGTCTTCCATCCCTGCGGAGCCGCCCCAGTACCCTATGACGCTGGCCAGGGCCGCCGGGCCGCACATGTATCGGTCCTGTGGGAAGAATGGCACGTCTCTTATGTGGCGCCCCTCCCACGGGTGGGCCGCCAGATCGGCCACGACGGCGTCCAGGCTCATCGCGCCGCAGCCGCTCAGGAAGAAGAGGACAATGAGTGGAGTTGCGAGAAAATGGATAAAGGGCTTCGGTATTTTCGCCATCTTCAGAAAAAAACCGGCCTGCCGGCGATCCTCCGGCAGGCCTGGAAGGTTACAGCGTCTATTGCAGGATCAACTTCCGGTTGCTAAGCTTCAGTATCACGAGCACCAGGATGACTATCACCAGTAGGGCTATCACTATCCCTAACGCATCGCCGCCGGGGTAGAGGCTGTTCAACTGTGAAGCGAACTGGTGGAGGTCGGCGTCGGAGAGCTTGTCGAGGCGTGACTTTATCTCCGTCATCGACAGACCGGCCTGCGCGAGTTTGCCGGCCACGAGCTTTGACTCAAGCACCCTCTGCGCGTTCTCCATGTCAACGCCCCTCTGCGCGGAATCGACTATCGCGGAGGAGCCGGCCACGTAGGCGAGGCTCTTTGACGGGATGCTCCCGATAATGAACATGCTTACGGCAAGCGCAACGGCGATCTGCTTAAAACATATCTTCTTTATCCACTCCATCTCTTACCTCCCTCTTCCTGATTTTTATACTGTTGTACATAAGGGCCGCTCCGGCGAGCGCGGTCGCGGCTGAATACGCCGGGGGCACGACTATCGTCCTTTGCGACTGGCGCTCGGCATTCAAGGCGCCGCGGCCGGCGGAGGTGTAGGTTATCTCGGGAAAAAAGAGGACAAAGACCCCTGTGACGACCATTGCCCCGCCTATCAGCAAGCAGGCGTAATCAGCGCACCGTCTGACCATTGCACACTACCCTTCCTGGCGCCTCGCTGAAGCAATAGCTATATGGAGCTACTTTAGAATAAAAAAGCCATCCTGTCAACAAGCATAGCGAGCGGATTCTCCGCGGCTTGCCGCGGGGAGGAGCGAGCGAATTACAGACGATAAATTCCTTACTTGAAAATTCCCCGCGGCTTGGGCTTAGGGGAATTTTAACTGCCTTGCAACCAGGCGGGTTCTGTGGTATTTTTTAATGATGAAACTTACAAGGGAACAGGTCGAAAAGATGTCCGGGCTCGTCTTGAAGAGGCTCAAGGACAAGGACCTGATAGAGTTTAAGTCGCCTGAGGCCCGGGTGCTCGAGAGGATAACCGACGCCGTGCTTACCGACCTCAAGGCCGAGGAGGGCCTTGACAGGGAGGTGGAGGAACTGCTCAAGTCCCACACGGGCGCCATAGACAGCCAGAGGATGGACTACAGGAAGATGTTCAGCATGATAAAGACAAAACTCGCCAGGGAAAGGGGCATAGTGCTTTGAGGCTGTCCGAAGACAGGATCACGCACCTGGCGCACCTCATATCCGACGGCATCTGGAAGGACGACCTTGTCGACTTCAAGGACGACGACCGGGCGTTGCAGGAGATAAAGCGCGCCATGGTGGAGTACCTCCAGGTCGAGGACGAGGCCGACAGCGCGGCCCGCGCCAAGATCCGCTCGCTTTCAAGGGACATACCCGAGGGGAGCAGGGAGTGGGAGATCCTCTACAGGAAGTACTTCGAGGAAGAGGCCTCGAAAAAGGGCTTTTGATGTTTCCTCCGGGGATATAGTCAATCGCGCCTTGTAGCGGGGTGGTTCATTGTTTCCTCCGGGTATAATCCCCCCAAGCAAGCTTTTCTACCTATGAACGCAAGCTCTTTCGGATACCACCTCATACTCCCGCCATTAACAGGGGCCTTGATAGGATGGGTCACAAACTATGTGGCGATAAAGCTCCTTTTCAGGCCGCATAAGCCGGTAGAGGTCTTTGGCTACCGGGTCCAGGGCGTCATACCAAAGAGGCGCAAGGAGATAGCGCGGTCGATGGCGAGGGCCATCGAAAAAGAACTCCTTTCCTCCGAGGACCTCGCCGCCACGCTCGGCAAGATCAACTGGGAGGAAGAGGTTGAAAAGATGGTGGAGGAGGCCGTTGAGCACAGGTTCGGCTCGGAGAGGCTGAGCAAGATCCCTTTGGTGGGGGTCGTCTCCGACAATATCAGGTACCATGTAAAGTACCTCCTCACCAAAGAGATCGTCCGCCGGCTCGACAGCAGGAAAGAGGCCTTTGCGTCCAAGGTCAAGGAGCACATAGACGTAAAAGAGATGCTCGTCTCAAAGATAGACAGGCTCGACCTCATGCAATTCGAGAAACTGCTGACCGAGTTCATAGCGAGGGAGTTGAAACACCTTGAGTACCTGGGCGGCGTCATGGGCTTTTTCATAGGCCTCGGCCAGTCGGTCTTTTACTACCTCTACTGAGGGGCCTTTATCAATCCATGAGAACGGTCCTCACCATAGCCGGTTCAGACCCCTGCGGCGGGGCGGGTGTACAGTCGGATATAAAGACGTTCGAGGCCTTCGGATTAAGGGGCCTCTCGGCCGTAACCGCGCTCACCGCCCAGAACCGCAGGGGGGTTCAAGCCTCTCTCAACGTACCCGCCCAATTCCTGACAAGACAGATAGATGTGCTCCTTGAGGAGTTCAGGGTCGACGCGGTGAAGATAGGGATGCTCGGCGGCTATGCCAACCTGCGCGCCGTCGCGGGCATCATCAAGGAGCGGAGGCTCCCGAACGTGGTCCTCGACCCGGTCCTGCGCTCCACAGGCGGGTTCCCTCTCATAGACAAAAGGGGGGCCGGGCGCGTCACGGAGCTATTTTGCCACGCGACGGTCGCAACGCCTAACATCGCCGAGGCCGAGGCCATATCGGGCATGGAAGTAAATAGCATCGAGGAGATGGAGGAGGCGGCCCGGCGTATCTCTTCCCTGGGGGCCCCTTTCGTGCTTGTAAAGGGCGGACATCTTAAGGGCCACCCCGTGGACGTCCTCTACGACGGAAAGAGTATCCACCGCTTCAAAGGCACGAGGCTCAGGGGCCCAGCGGAGCGGTTCCACGGCAGCGGCTGCATGCTCTCCGCGGCTATCGCCTGCTACCTTGCCATGGGATTGCCGCCTATAAAGGCCGTGGGGGAGGCGAAGGCCTACGTTGAGAGTACCCTTGCCAAAAGGAAGTGACAGGGATATGCGCCGGCAAACCTATACACTTATCCACACTGCGGAGGGTAAATGGACAAGGCATTCTTATTCGCTCTTCTTACCTCTCTTATATGGGGGTTGGCGCCTGTCTTTGAAAAAATCGGGCTTAGCGGCAAGATAGACCCCTATACCGGGGTCGTCATAAGGACTATACCCATAACGGTAGTAAGCGTTGCGGGACTGGTCTTCGCGGGCGGGCTCGGGTCGATCAGGTCCGTTGACGTTAAGAGCGCGGCATTCGTCTGCGCCGGCGGCCTGATAGCCGGGCTCCTCGGACAGTTCGCCTTCTATTCGGCGCTCAAGTCCGGAGAGGCCTCGCTCGTAGTGCCGGTGGCGGCGACCTACCCGCTGGTGGCGCTCGTCGTATCGGCCATCTTCCTCGGAGAGGCCGTTACCCTCCAGAAGGCCGCGGGCATCGTCCTCGTGGTCGGCGGGGTTATGCTCCTCAAGTAAGCCCCGGCAGTTCCGGGATCGACGCTAAAACCGTAGGCGGCGCCGGGGCCGGGGGCTACCCCCCCAGCCCTGCCTTGAGTTCAAGGAGCCTCATTATATCCCTTCTTGAGATTATCCCCGCAAGTTCGCCGTCCTTGATGACCGTCAATCTGCCCACGTGGTCGCCGGACATCCTGTTGAGGACGTCCGCGGCGTTGTCATCGGGGCTTAATGAATCCGCGGGGGCGAGCCTGTGCATGGCGTCCTTTACCTGCGTAGACCCCCACGCCTGCTTTTCAACGGCCCTTATGTCCCCGAGCGTAAGAAGCCCTATGACGCCGCCGTTTGAAGTCACCGGGAAGCTCACGAAGTGGTACTTGAAGAAGTACTCCTCGACCGCCTCGACAAGCGTCCTGTTCCCGTCGATGGTGACGACGTCCCTCGACATTATGTCCTTGACCTTCACATTCTCAAGGGCCCTCTTTATCAAGAGCTGCTGATACCCGCTCTCCGCCGCCTGCCTTACGAAGAAACCTATCAACACGGCCCAGAGACCGCCGGTCAAGTTGCCCATGAATATCTGCAAGAGGCCGTAAACGATAAGGAAGGCCGCAAAGCCCTTGCCTATTCCGCTCGCCACCCTGGTGGCGGTGTCCTGGTCCCCGGTCCATCCCCACCACAGCGCCCTGAAGACCCTCCCTCCGTCGAGCGGGAACCCGGGTATCATGTTGAATATGAAGAGCACGAGGTTTATGAACGAAAGGTAGTATACCACCGCGTAGACGGCCGGGTATTGCTCCCTGCCCACCACGCCGGAGATGAGATAGAAGACGGCCGCCAGGACAAGGCTGGCCGCCGGGCCGGCAAGCGCGACCTTTAGCTCCGTGCCCGCGTCCTCCGGCTCCTTGCTGAGCCTGGCCACGCCTCCGAAGATAAAGAGCGTTATCTCCTTTATGTCGAGGCCGAGCCTGTTGGCGGTGTATGAATGGGCGAGCTCATGTATGAGTACGCAGACAAAGAGCAGGAGAGAGGCGGCACTGCCCATGACCACATATGAGGCGCGGCTTAAACCGGGGGCGCGGAACGGGAAGTACCCGGCGCCAAGGCTCCAGGCAAAGAGCACGAAGACGATGAACCAGGTATAATCTATGGAGATCTGAATACCCAGTACCCTGAAGAGCCTTATCCCTCCCTGCATCCGCTTGCCCCTTTCTGAAGATACGCCATAAAATGAAAACCCTTATATCCAATTCTATCAGAGTCGCACAAGGGCCGCAACACCCACAGGCGCATTGATGCCAACTTGGGCTTGATTAAGCCTCGATGCGCTGATAACATTGTCTTGCGGGGCTGAGATTATGGCGCTGAAAAAAATAGTTGAGGTAACAGGACTGACAAAGGACTTCAACGGCGCCAGGGCTGTTGACGGCATCTCGTTCGAGATGTTCGAGGGCGAGATGCTGGGCCTTATAGGCCCCAACGGCGCGGGCAAGAGCACTACCCTGCAGATGCTTCTCGACCTCACGACCCCGACGGCCGGGGAGATACGCATATTCGGAGTGCCGCTAAAGGAGAACCGCGAATATATATTGGGCTTGGCCAACTTCTCCTCGTCCTACATCTCTTTACCGTACTCCCTGACCGTCTGGGAGAACCTGATGGTATTCGCGAGGCTCTACGGGGTGAAAAAACCGAAGGAGAAGATACTTAAACTCCTTGAGGCCTTTGAGATAGCGGACCTGAAGGACGTGCCGACAAGGAGGCTCTCTTCCGGGCAGATAACAAGGGTCTGCCTCTGCAAATCGCTTCTGAACGACCCGAAGGTCCTCTTCCTCGACGAGCCCACGGCGAGCCTCGACCCGGACATGGCTGACAAGACCAGGAGGCTCCTTAAAGGCTTCAAGGAGGATAACGGGACCTCCATCCTCTACACCTCCCACAACATGAGGGAGATGGAGGAGCTCTGCGACAGGGTTATCTTCATGGACAGGGGCCGCGTCATCGCAAGCGGCAGGCCGGAAGAGATAAAGGAGCGGTTCCACGGCGCCGACCTCGAAGAGGTCTTTTTAAAGGTCGCAAGAAAAAGGTAAGGGGCCTTCCCCCCCGGCGGCAAAGCCGGTTTGAATATGCATGGCGAGCGCATTCCCCGCTAGCCATGCTGCGGGGTCAAGCGAGCGAATAGAAATTGTTTCCTTACATATCGAAGATTCCCCGCGGCAAGCCGCGGGGAGCTTCAAGGCGGAGACGGAGGTTATGAAGACCGCGAGGATACTTTCCTACACATTGAGGCACCTCTACCTCTACAAAAGGAGCCTGCCGAGGCTGATGGAGGTCTTCTACTGGCCTACCCTCGACCTTGTGGTCTGGGGCTTCGTAAGCATATTCCTCGACAGATTCAAGAGCGGCGGGGCCCCGGGGTTCATAACCTTTTTCCTGGGCGCCCTCATCCTCTGGGACATGCTCTTCAGGAGCCAGCAGGGGATAACTGTGTCGTTCCTCGAGGACATGTGGTCGAGGAACCTCCTTAACATCTTCGTAAGCCCCCTGAGCCCGTGGGAATACATCTCTTCGCTCCTCGCTATAAGCGCCGTGAAGCTCATCCTCACCTCTACCGTGATGGTGACGCTGGCGTGGCTGCTCTATTCGTTCAACGTATTCACCCTCGGGTTCTCCCTCATACCGCTCGTATTGAACCTCATCGTCATGGGATGGTCGGTAGGGATCGTCACGACCGCCTTTATCCTGAGGTTCGGCCAGGAGGCCGAGGTGCTGGCCTGGGGGGTCGCGCTGTTTTTCCAGCCATTCTCGGCGGTATTCTACCCGGTATCGGTCCTGCCGGGGTGGGTTAAGACCGCGGCCTTCTTCATACCCTCTTCGCACGTCTTCGAGGGGATGAGGGCGGTCATCTCCACAGGGGCGCTACCGGTGCGCGAGGTCGTCCTTGCCGCGGCCCTCAACGCCGTATATATCGCCGCTTCACTGCTATTTTTCTCATGGAACTTCAAGGTGGTGAAACGCAAAGGGCTGCTTGCCAAGGCGGGGGAGTGAGTTTTCTAACAGGTTGCTGAAAAAGTCACATCTGCTTTGTCGTCTCGGCGTTGAAGCTCCCCGCGGCTTTTCCGCGGGGAATCTTCGACATGTAAGGAAGTATCTATTTCCGATTCGCTCGCTTGACCCCTGAGCGGGCCTCGCGCTCGCTATGCA
>JACRLF010000092.1 GCA_016235365.1 Deltaproteobacteria bacterium
ACATGAGAACGCCCGTGGCGATGATGATGAGCCACATGGCTATGTTCTTATACAGTTGATTCATCTAAGGATCCTCTCTGTGCATGATGAAGATGTTGTCGAGCGTCCTGCCCGCAGCCTGTCGCGCAACCCTGACTTGCGGCGGCGCATAAACCGCTTTTCCCGCATCCCACGCCGTTTAGGCGCAAAAAAAATTTTCTCACATATTAAACCATTTTACAATAGAAATATTTCATGAAAACCGGCATATAAGAGCCGTCGTCATAAGTTTGTCACACGTCCGGGGACGGTTCTCCCGGCTTTGGCGGCGTGGCGGTTCGTCCTGTTCCCCCCTGCCTTGCCCATCCTGCCGTAGGCCGCCTTTGCCACGGACGCGCTGTAGAGGAATATGTTTACGGAGTAGTAAATCCATACGAGCAGGACCATGAGGGTGCCCAGGGAGGCGTAAAATACACTATAGGCGGCGAAATTGGATATGTACCACGTGAAAAGGTGCTTTGCCGCCTCCCAGAGGAGCGTAAATACGACGCTGCCGTAGAAGGCGAAACGGAAGTTCAGGTTCGGGCCGGAAAATATCCTGTAAACGATGGCGGTCACGAAGGCCACGAGAAAAAACGGCAGCGCGTATTTAAAGGTGAGGCTCTGTATAATGTAGTAGGAGAGGTCCACGCCAAAGACCCGTATCTCCACCTTCCTCAGTACCAGCGACGCCGCCGTTATGGTTATGGATATGAAAGCGGCTACGGTGGCGAGGCACAGGACGAGGAGGTTTATTATCTTCTTCCTTACGAAGCCCCACCTCTGTTCCGTGCCGAATATCGCGCTCAGGGACTCCGAAGTGGCGGCGAGCACGGCCTCCGCGCTCCACAGGAGGAAAAGGAGGCCGAGCCAGCCCGTGGACCTCCACCTGCCGGAAAGCCCCCTCAAGTCCCCTATTATCCTGTCGCTTAAGTAAGGCAGCGCCTCCCTGACGACATTTATCACCTTGTCGAGCAACCCGGCATGGGAGCCTAAGACGAAACCGATGGCCGCCGTGACAAGGATCATGAATGGGATGAGAGAGAAAAAGGCGTAGAAGGATATGGCGGCCGCGCGCGTAAAGCAGTGGTTGCGCAGGAACACCCTGCCCCCCTCCCACCATATGGCAAGGAAATTTCTCATACCCGTATATTATAGCCGTTCTCGCGTCGGCTGGTTGCCAGGACCGTCCTTTTCCCGCGCGTCTCTCAATGCCTCTCCCTGAAGAACAGCTTTATCGGCACGCCATGAAGCCCGAGCGAATCCCTCAAAGAGTCCACGAAGTACCTCCTGTACGCCGAGCCCACCCCCTCGGGGTGGTTGGCGAATATGACAAAAGCCGGGGGCGACACCGCGGTCTGCGTGGCGTAGTAGAACTTGACCTCCCTGCCCCTGTAGGCCGGGGGTTGGCGCCTGGCGACTATCCCCTCCAGGGCGCTATTTACAACGGAGGTGGAGAACCTCTGAGCGCTCCTCCTTACAAGGTCGTCTACCGCGTCTATCACCTTGGAGACCCTCTGGCCCGTAAGGGCGGAGATGAATACCATCGGGGCGTAGTCCAGGAAGGGTATGGACTGGCGCATGGTCTTCTCGGCGTACTCGATAGTGCGGCTGTCCTTCTCCACGATATCCCACTTGTTTACCGCTAAGATGCAGCACCTCTTCCTCTCCTCTATGATAGAGGCTATCTTCTCGTCCTGCCCCTTTACCCCCTCCTTGCCGTCTATGACGAGCACCGCGACGTCGCACCTCTCTATGCTCTTTATCGCCTCCATGACGCAGTAGGCCTCAACGGTCATGCTGACCCTGTTCTTCTTCCGTATGCCGGCGGTGTCGATGAAGAGGTACTTCCCGTCCCCCAGGTCGAACGGCGTGTCTATCGAATCCCGCGTGGTCCCGGCGACCTCGCTCACTATGGACCGGGGCCTCCCTATGAGCCTGTTCAAAATGGACGACTTCCCGGCGTTTGGCCTGCCTACAAGGGCGACCTTGACCCTCTCCTGCGGCGCCTCCTCCTCTTTTCTCTCCGGGAGGACGGCTACGACGGCGTCGATAAGCTCGTTTACCCCCCTGCCTTGCTCGGCGGATATCGGCAGCACCTCTTTAAGGCCAAGCGCGTAGAAGTCGCCGAGCCCGGCCGAGAGCCTGTCGGAATCGACCTTGTTGACGGCGTAGACGACCGGTTTGCCGACCTTGCGGAGCATCTCCACCAGATCCGCGTCGTCCGCGGTCGGCCCGGTCCTGCCGTCCATGAGAAAAACTATCGCGTCGGAATCCTCTATGGCGACCGTCGCCTGCTCGCGCACCTGCCTCTGTATGACATCCGCGGCGCCGGATTCGAACCCGCCGGTGTCTACTATGGTAAAGGCCCTGCCAAGCTCCTCCACGTCGGCGAAGTTCAAGTCCCTGGTGACCCCCGGCTCGTCGGCCACTATGGCCTTCTTCCTTCCGAGTATCTTGTTGAAGAGCGTCGATTTGCCGACGTTCGGCCTTCCTACTATCGCTACTATGGGCTTCATTTATATTACGATCGACCTCTCTTTTTTCATCTACCCGCCTGACCTGTAGCCGAAGTCCTTCAGGGCCCCCGGCTTTTTCGTCCACTCCTGTTGCACCCGCACGAATAGCTCGAGGTATACCCTTGAGCCGAGGAGGTCCTCTATGTCCTTCCGTGCCTCCGTCCCTATCTTCTTGAGCATCGCCCCGCGCTTGCCTATGATTATCCCCTTCTGCGAATCCCTCTCCACGTTTATGGTGGCGGATATGGATATCAGGTCCTTGCCCTTCTTCTCTTCAAATGTGTCTACGGACACGGCCACTGAATACGGGACCTCCTCTTCGGTGAATAGGAATACCTTCTCCCTTATCATCTCGGCCACTATGAACCTCTCCGGCTGGTCGGTCAGCACGTCTTCAGGGAAGTATCGCGGCCCCTCGGGCAGGAGCCCGGCGATTATCCCGGTAAGGAGTTCCACGCCGTCGCCCTTGAGCGCGGAGATTGGCACTATCTCCCTGAACTCAAAGAGCTTAGAGTACTTCTCGATGAGCGGCAGGAGCCTCTGCTTGTCCACCTTGTCGACCTTGTTTATGCCGAGTATCACGGGGCATTTGAGCTTCTTGAGCCCCTCGATTATGAACATGTCGTCGTCGGAGAGCTTCCTGTCGGCCTCCACCAGGTATACTATACCGTCGACGTCCTTGAGCGCCGAGAGCGCCTCCCTTACCATGTACTCGTTCAATAGCCCCCTGCCCTTGTGTATCCCAGGTGTGTCGATGAAGACTATCTGGCAGTCCTTGAGGTTCTTCACCCCCTTGATGACGTTCCTTGTCGTCTGAGGCTTCTCCGAGACTATAGAGAGCTTCTCGCCTAAAAGGGCGTTCAAGAGCGTGGATTTACCGGCGTTGGGCCGGCCGATTATCGATATGAACCCTGACCTGAAAGACATGCTGTTTCCGTACCCCTCAAAATCGTGATTGCAAGCGTATATATATCGCCAGACACCCTCAGCCCACCGCGTTATATTCCCTCACCCTGAACCCGACCCCGATATCTTCCTCGGCTATCTTCCGGCACGCCTCTATGTCGAGCCCTGGCACGGCCACGACCGTGGCGATGACCTTCGGGATGTGCTTCTTCGCCTCTTTGAGAAAATACAGTATCGCCGGGTAGGCTTCATCGCCGAAAGGGGTCTTTATGAGCCTCTGGTAGGTCTCGGAATCAGGGGCGTTCAGGCTGACGGAGACGCAGTCCACGAACATGAGCTCCGGGAGCACGTTCCTCCTGTGCACAAGGTTGGCCAGGCCGTCGGTGTCTATCCGTATCCTGCAACCCCTCCTCTTCAAGTGCATGCCGACCTGCTTTACGAGGTCGAGCCTGATAAGGGGCTCGCCGAAGCCGCAAAAGACCACCTCGCCGTACTTCTCAGGGTCCGGGCCGATTGCCGAGATGACCTGCTGGAAATTCGGCTCCTCCTTGAGCCTCAGGTAGTGGCCCTTTACCGTGTAGGACTTGAACTTGGCGCAGAAGGTGCAGTAGTTCGTGCACCTGTTCGTGACGTTCAGATATAAGGAGTTGCGTATGGGGTAGGCTATCCTTATCTCCGCCCTGCCTCCGAGCCCGAAGAGGTCCTTAGCGTTCCGCGTCGTTATCCGGGCCACGTCCTCGACGCTCAAGCCCTTTACCCCGGCTATCCCTTCGGCGGTGAGGGGCAGAAATGCCGGCTCGTTCCTCTTACCCCTGTGGGGCACGGGCGGAAGGTACGGGCAGTCGGTCTCGATGAGCATCCTCTCTATGGGGACGGACTTTATCGCCTCGCGCGCGGACTCGGCCTTTGGATAGGTGACGACCCCGGTAAACGAGAGGTAGAACCCCATCTCAAGGACCTCTTTGGCCATGCCGGAGTCCCCGGAGAAATAGTGAAAAACCCCGCCGGTCTCATGCGCCCCTTCGGACTTCAATATCTCCAGGGTGTCTACGTCCGCCTCCCTTGAATGTATGATGAGCGGGAGGTTCAATTCCCTCGCCAGCCTCACCTGCCTCGTGAATACCGTCCTCTGGACATCCCTCGGAGAGTTATCGTAATGGTAATCGAGACCGGTCTCTCCTATGGCCACGACCCTGTTCCCGGGGTCTGAGGCGAGGCGCTTTATAAGCTCGTAGGGCCCGTCGTCCGCGACGTCTTTCGCGTCATGTGGGTGGATGCCGAGGGCGCAGTGGACGGAGGGGTTCCCCTTGACGATATCCGTAACCGTAGAAAAGCCCTTTGCCCTGCTCCAGCACCCGACCGTTATTATTGTCCCTACCCCGGCGTCAAGCGCCCTTTTTATTACATCGGCCCTGTCCTCGTCGAAGCGCGGGTCGTCGAGGTGCGCGTGCGTGTCTGTGAGGAACTCCTTCATAAGCAGATTCGAGCCTTCCATACGGTTTTTTTAGATTATCCGGCGCGGGATGAAACCTCCACGGGCTTGAACATGCATAGCGAGCGCATTCCCCGCAGCTTGCTGCGGGGTCAAGCGAGCGAATAGAAATATATACTCCCTTATATGTCGAAGATTCCCCGCGGCTTGCCGCGGGGAGCTTCAAAGTCTTCGAGGTATCAGAACGCTGAAAAAATCAGTCGGCTATGCGCGGGAATAGAACAGGCCCCTTTTTGACCGTGTTGCCTGCGACCTTGTCGCCGCTGCCGTCCCAGTTGATCTCGACGTCAAGGTTGTCGATGCCCTCTATCTTCCTCCCCATGCCGAGCTGCTCCCATATCTTCTCCGCTGAGCCGGGCATGAACGGATAGATGTAGAGCGCGATGATCCGCAGCCCTTCGGCGAGATTGTAGAGGACGTTTGAGAGCGGCGCATCCGCGCCATCTTTCGCCATCTTCCATGGCGCGCTCGACTCGATATAGCCGTTGAGGGCGCTTATGAAGCGCCAGGGCACCAGCAGCGCGTCGGAGAACCTCAGGGAATCCATGAGGCCGTCGAACTCCTCCGGCAGATTATTGAAATCCCGTATCAACGACACGATGGACTCCGGATTTTCCGAAGGCGAGGGCCTCGGCACGACCCCCCCCCGGTACTTCTCTATCATGGTCACCGACCTGCTCAGGAGGTTTCCGAGGTCGTTGGCGAGGTCGCTGTTGACGCGACCCTTGAGCGCCTGTAGCGAAAAGTCCCCGTCAAGGCCGAAGGGGACCTCCCTTAAGAGGAAGTACCTGAACTGGTCCGCGCCGAACCGGCCTATGACCTCGACAGGGTCGACCACGTTCCCCTTTGACTTGCTCATCTTGTTCCCGTCAACGGTCCACCAGCCGTGGGCGAAGACCGACCTGGGCAGGGGCAACCCCCCCGACATGAGGAACGCCGGCCAGTAGACGGCGTGGAACCGGAGGATGTCCTTGCCGATAAGGTGGAGGTCCGCGGGCCAGAAGCCGTCGCCGGAGGAGTCCGGGTACCCGGTAGCGGTCAGGTAATTGGTGAGCGCGTCGAACCAGACGTACATGACGTGCCCGGGGCCGTCCGGGACCGGGATGCCCCAGGAGAACGTCGTCCTGCTGACGCTCAAGTCCCTCAAACCCTCTTTTATGAAATTCACTATCTCATTTTTCCTGCTCTCCGGACGGATGAAGTCCGGGTTCGCGGAGATCTGCTCAAGGAGCGGGGCCGCGTATCTGGAGAGCCTGAAGAAGTAGCTCGGCTCCCTGAGCTTGTCCACCGCCCTGCCGCAGTCCGGGCATTTGCCGTCCTTGAGCTGGGTTTCCGTCAGGAAGCTCTCGCAAGGCGTGCAGTACCAGTCCTCGTACTCGCCCAGGTATATATCTCCCTTTTCAACGACCGTCTCCCAGAGGCGGGTTGCCGCCCTCCTGTGCCGCTTTTCGGTGGTGCGGATGAAGTCGTCGTTGGATATATTTAGCGCCTCCCATAGCTCCTGGAAGCGCACCACCACCCTGTCCGCGAACTGAAGCGGCCCCACCCCGGCGTTTGACGCGGCCTTCTCCACCTTCTGGCCGTGCTCGTCCGTCCCGGTCAGGAAGAGGACCTCGCACCCCTTGAGCCGCCTGTACCTCGCGACGCAGTCCGCGGCCACCGTGGTGTAGGCGTGCCCTATATGCGGGACGTCGTTGACGTAGTATATCGGGGTGGTCACGTAAAATTTTTTGATTTCAGCCGGTATGTCCATTCCCGCCCTATGCCGTCTCTACGCCTCCGGCTGCGTCTGCGCCGGTCCGTCCGCGCCATCGACCGCCGGCTCAGGGCCGGGGCCGTGCTTGCCGCAGCCGTTGCACCCGCCCTTGCCGTCTGGACCGCCTTTGCCGCCGTTGTCCCCTTTGCCTCCGGGACCGCCCTTGCCCCCCTTGCCTCCTCTGCCCGGTCTATCTCCCTTTTCTCTCTTTTCACCCTCGTACATGCCGTACTCGTAGCTCAAACAGCACATGAGGCGCCCGCAGACCCCGGATATCTTGACCGGGTTCAAGGCGAGGTTCTGCTCCTTCGCCATCTTTATCGTCACCGGCTCGAAGTCGGAAAGGAATGACGAGCAGCAAAGCTCCCTGCCGCACGGGCCGAGGCCTCCCACCATCTTGGCCTCGTCCCTCACCCCTATCTGGCGCATCTCTATGCGGGTATGGAATCCGGCGGCCAGGTCCTTGACGATCTCCCTGAAATCGACCCTCGTGTCCGAGGTGAAGTAGAATATGGCCTTGCTCGAGTCGAAGAGGTACTCGACGCGTATAAGCTTCATCGGGAGCCTGTACTGCTCTATCTTCTCCCTGCATATCCTGAATGCCTCGCTTTCGCGCTCGCTGTTGAAGCCTTGGCGCTCGATATCGACCGCGTCGGCCTTCCTGACGACCTTTTTAAGGGGCCTTGTTAGTGCCGCCGGGTCGGCCTCCCTGGGGCTGTAAACCACGGTGCCCATCCCGAGCCCCCTGTCCACCTCTATGATGACGACGTCCATGGGCTTGAGATCGAAATCATTACATTCGAAGTCATAGACCTTGCAAGCCTTCTTGAACCTTACACCGACAACCTTAACCATATGATAAACCCCGTTATAGACGTAATAGTGGAGACGCTCCATCGCACGTCAGGAATATAAACCGCCGCGGCCCGAAAGGCGCATCAGCAACACCTCCATGACAAGCTGCTTGTTCAGGTAGCGCGGGGGCGTGATATCGCGCCGCGCCTTCTCTATCGCCGCGAAGGACCCGAGGAGCGTGGCCGCGTCCTCGTCGACGCCCTGGGCGATAAAGTCCGAGATATCGCCGTTGACCACCAGATGTCCCGCCCCTTCGCGGGTTACCAGCCTGTCCCTGTACCAGCCCTTCATGAACTCGAGCGCCTCCGGGAGGCCGTCCATTTTGGAGAGGTCCTCGGCGAACCTCAACAACTCGTCCGTATCCGCCGCCGCAAGCGCCGTAAGCCTCCTCAATATCTCCCTCCTCGACTCATGCGCGCCCTCGTCGACGTAGCGCAATGCCTTACTTATCGACCCGCAGCTCAACCGGGCAACGGCATCCGCGGCGCTCTTCCGCGCGCCCCTGTCGCTTACGAGCATGGCGCTTATCGCATCATCCGGCAAGGGGCGGAAGTTTATCCTCTGGCACCTGGAAAGGATGGTAGGCAGGAGGTCCGAAGGCCGCGAGGTTATGAGCATGATGACGGAGCCGGGCGGGGGCTCTTCGAGGGTCTTTAAAAACGCGTTGGCGGCCTGTGGCATGAGCCGCTCGGCGTAGTCTACCACAACCGCCTTCTTCCCTCCATCTATCCTGTACCTGAGGAACTCCTGAATATCCCTTATCTGGCTTATCCGTATAAGCCCGGCCCCGTCATAGGCGTTCTCCAGGACATCCTCCCTCTCCTTGACCGTGGGCCATACCTGGAGGATGTTGGGGTGCGTGGCAACGTCCATCATCCTGCAAGATACGCAGACTCCGCAGGAATCCCCGTTGAAGCCTCCGCAGTTCAATGCCCTGGCGAACTCCAGCGCAGCAAACCTCTTTCCTATGCCCTCCGGCCCGGAAAAGATGTAGGCATGGGCCACCCTGGAGTTCAAGATGGCGTTCTTGAACGCCGCCATCTCCTTATCGTGGCCTGAAATATCTTTAAAGGACATTTTTTTAGCGTTCCGAAACCCCTGAGTTTAAAACGCCCCGGATGGAAATTCATTACTCATTCAGGCCCCGGCCTTCTTTATAATATAACATATCTCCCTGTGTATTGTAGAGATTTCACCTCCGCCATCAACGACCTTGACCCTATCCGGCTCGGCCCCGGCGATCCTCAGGTACCCATCCCTCACGCGCCTGTGGAAAGAGACGTCCTCCCTCTCAAAGCGGTCCTCTCTTGCGCCGCCCTCCTTTGATCCTATCCTCGACCACGCCCTCCTGAGCCCCTCTTCAGCCTCGCAGTCGATGAGCACGGTGATATCGGGCTTGAGCCCCCCGGCAGCCAATACATTGGCCCGGTCTACCGCCTCGAGGTCGAGCCCACGGCCATAGCCCTGGTAAGCCAGCGTAGAGTCAGTGAACCTGTCGCATATCACGGTTGTCCCGGCCTCAAGCGACGGCCTTATGACCAAACTAACAAGCTGCGCCCTGCAGGCCTCGTAGAGGAATAGCTCGGCCCACGGGTCCACCGGCTCTTCGGAGGAGTTCAAAAGGATCGACCTCACCCTCTCCCCGAGCCGTGTCCCGCCAGGCTCCCTGAGGGCCAGGACCTCCATCCCCCTGCCCTCCATATGCCTTTTAAGGAGCTCCATCTGGGTGGACTTGCCGGAGCCCTCGATGCCTTCGAATGTTATGAAAAGAGCCAAAAAAACCTCCATCCGCCGCATAATCGCATATTTTAACATGTTTATTATATTTCGCTGAATATTACAGTAAATATAAGGACTAAGCAAGGATTATACGGATGGGGCGGCTCCTTGTCTATAATATAGTCTATAATATAGCTTGACATTCTACGTATTGTCGAATATATTTGTCAGGAGAGGGCTTTAACTTATGGAAAAGAGCGCTAAGGAAGGATACGGAAAGGTGTTAGGGCGCCTGGAGCAGGAGATACTCGATGTCTTATGGAAGAGCGGTCCCCTGAACGGCAAGGAGATATTCTCCGATATAAGGCGTAAGAGGGATCTCGCCCTTACCACGGTGTTGACCGTGATCGAGAGGCTCGCGAAAAAGGGGCTCGTGAGAAAGACCAGGGGAGAGAGCGTCTACCTCTTCGAGGCCGCATATTCAAGGGATGGGTTCGCAAGGGAGGTCTCTCAAGAGGTGCTCAAGTCCATATTCGATATATCGAGGAGCGGGGCATGCGCCTCTTTTGTGGATATGCTCGCCAGGGTAGACCCGGTCGAGCTTGAGGAGCTTTCATCCATGATAGAGAAGAAGAAAAAAGAGCTGGAAAGGGCCAGGGGATAGTCGGAATGCCGATAATACTCCTTGCCATATCCTTCGGCGCCTCCGCGGGGACGCTATTCTGGCTCGCCTACGGGCTTCCGGGGCTTATATCGCTCACCACGGCGATAGTGGTCTTCTGCCACAGCCTCTTCATAAGGTGCGTCGCCTACGGGGAGATATTCAGGCTCGCCCTTTCCTGGACAGGCGGGATACTGCTCGCCGGAGGGGTCGCTTACGGCGTCATGAAGGCCCTTGTCCGTCTGTCAAAGGCCCATAGGGCGATAAGAAGTCTCCCGAAAAAAGGCGCCGGGTCCGTCGTAATAGTCAAGGACCCTTCCAGGATAGCCTTTACCTTCGGGCTGTTGAGGCCAAGGATATATCTTTCCACAGGGCTGCTTGAGGGCCTTGACAGGAAAGAGGTGCGGGCCGTATTCCTCCATGAACTCTGCCACAAAAGGGGCTTTGACCCCCTCAAGCTGTTCATCCTCTCGGTTCTCAGGGACTCTTTCTCCTACATACCTTTGATAAAGGGTTTCGTCGGACACGCCATAGCCATGAAAGAGCATGAGGCGGACGATTCGACGGTATCGAAGATGAAGGAACCCTTGAGCCTCGCGTCCGCCCTTTTGAAGCTCGCCTCCTTAAATAACGGCGAAGGCCTCTACGCGGCGCACGCCTCCATCAAAGGGACTGACGGCTTCGTCGCCGGCAGGGTCAGGAGGCTTGTCGGGGACAGCGGCGGGAGCCTGTGCTTCCGCCCTTCGATGAAGACGGTAGTCTCAAGCGCGCTGATAACGTTTACTCTCGGCCTCGCGCTCGTCTGGCCGGCAACGGCGGCCTTGCCCAAAGGCAAAGAGCTATGTACCGTTGTCAACCGCGCCGCCCAGATAGAGGGGCAGGGAGAGAAGTGCAAGGCCCACTGCTCTACGCAGGTCCACGCTGGACACAGGTAAAAATTTTTTTGGGTTTACATTCTACAAAACGTAGAAAGGAGAATTGATATGAAATCCATGAAAGTCGCGGTGTCTTTATTAATTCTGTTTCTTATCTCGCCGGCCATGGCAAACGGATGGGAATCTCCGGAGAAAAAATCCGGCGGTGTCAAGGCCATCCTAAAGATAGACCCCGAAAAGTCGATGGTCGATCTCTATCTTAACGACGCCGTATCCAACAGGCCAATAACGGGCGCGCTGGTAAAAGCCGCCATCAAAACGCCGGACGGGGGGGAAATAGAGAAGGAGCTGATAGGCATGCGGATGGGGGAGGCATTCTCTTACATGAACACGCTGGAGATGTCAAAAAAAGGGAAATATAGTTTTGAAATCAAAGTCGACTCCGGCGGAACGAAAGTCCCGTTCAGCTTTTTTTATGACGCAAAATAACGACGGATAAAAGGAGGCGGGGTGGGATGCCGGGTTTAAAGAGGATAAAGACATATAATTACATACTTTCAGCGGCGCTGGCGATCTTTCTGACGGTATCCATGCATTCTCCCTCCGGCGCGGGTGAGCCCCTGACGCTTGAGGCGCTTCTCGAAGAGGCGCGGGCCAACAACCCGGAACTGAGGGTGTTCAAGGAGAGGGCCGGGGCGAAGGAGTCGAGGGTCGGGGCTGAGGGCGCACTCGACGACCCTACCCTGAAAGTGGAAATGATGGACCTCTCGAAAAGTTACCCCCTGAACATCGCGCCGGGCAACGCGATGCTCACCCGTTACACGGTAAGCCAGATGTTCCCCTTCCCCGGCAAGCTCTCCCTGAAGGAAAAGATCGCCATGAAAGAGGCGCTATCGGCCAGGGCGGAACTTGCCGCAAAGGGGCTTGAGATAGAAAGTTCCGTCAAGGAGGCGTATTTTGAGTACGCCTTCCTTGCGGAAGCCGTAAGGGAGACGGAGGAGATAAGAGCGCTGCTTATTAATATATCGAGCATAGCCGGGGTGAAGTACTCCACGGGGCAGGCTACGCAGCAGGACGTCCTGAAGGCCCAGGTGGAGACGACCATGCTGACAAACGATATCATAACCCTCGACGCGGAGAAGGGCGTTGCCGCGGCCAGGCTTAAATCCCTCGTGAACAGGGGGCAGGATTCACCCATGGGAGAGCCTGCCGGGTTGTCAAAGGCAAGGGCCGTGTTTGACGCCGCGGCGCTCATAGATACGGCTATAAAGAAAAACCCGGATATAAGGATGGCGGAGTTTGACGCCGAGGCTAACGAACTGAATGTCGAGCTTGCGAAAAAGAACTATTATCCCGACTTTATGGTGGGGGCCGCGCCCATTCAGAGAGACGGCAGATTCGACAGCTTTGACGTCATGTTTCAGGTGAATATCCCTATCTGGTGGGG
>JACRLF010000093.1 GCA_016235365.1 Deltaproteobacteria bacterium
GAATCCCCGCGAACGCCGCACTCCATTATGGCGGAGAGAGAGGGATTCGCCTACAGTCGTCGGCTTCCTGCCTCCTCCTTACGGCCCGGCCATCTTCGCTTCCGGCCGCTTCCTGCGGCCTCTTCCTCCCTGTCGGTCGGCGCTCAGACGGCTTTCGAATCCCTTTTAGCACCGTAGCCAATAATGGCGGAGAGAGAGGGATTCGAACCCCCGGTTCCGGATAAACGGAACAACTGATTTCGAGTCAGCCCCCTTCAACCACTCGGGCATCTCTCCGGGATATATCTCTTGAAATTCAATAGCGAGCGCGTTGCCCGCAACCCTGTATAGGGAGCGCTTCAAAAACCCAAATCCACGCTGCCCCGGCAGGGCCTTCCCCTCAGTATATCCGCCCCTGCGCCGAACGCGATCTAAAGAGATTTACTAAATCATATTTTGGGCGCGATGTCAAAAAAAATGCGCCGCCCCGCGGTAATCCGAGGGGCGGCGCATCATTGCAAGGACCTCCTTATGACGGCCTATTTCTTTTCCGGCCCAGGGGCCACAAGCAGAACCCCCACCCTGTCGTCGCGATACGAGTTGAAGTCAGGGAAGTTCTTGAATACCCACCCCTTGGCCACGCTCTTATCCCCGTCGAAGAGCTCGACGAGTACCGCCGGGTTCCTCGGGTCGTTGCTCCTGCTCTCTATCCTGTTGTCGGATATGGAATAATCCGGCACAAGCGCCTCGACCTTGAGCTTAAAACCCTTCTTCTTAAGGTTCTCGGTGGACCCTACCTTTATTGTAATGGACTCTTTGGTCTTTGAGCCGCTGTCGGTCACTTCCAGCTTCGCTTCGCTCCACCTGGCCTTTACCTCCGGGGAGATGCTCAGTTCCCTCTGGGCCTTGGCGCCTTTGCCCCCCTCATTGCCGCCTCCCGCGGCGGTCGGATGGCCGGAAGGGAGCGCGCCCGCAGGGGCGGTTGAACCGGAGGCCGCCTCCATGGACTTCTCAATGGGAGCGTGTCCAGCCGGCAGTCCGGCCTGTTCGCCCTGGGGGGCGGGCTGCTGCTGCGGCTGGGAGGCCGGAGCGCCGGCATTGGCGCTCAATCCCTGGGTGGTGCCGCTTTCCTGCACCTTTTTCTCTCCGCCGCACCCCGTAAAAGCGAGCAGCGCGCTGGCGGCTATCACCAAAAGACCTTTTGTGCCTGAGTTTATACCCATTATCGACATGACCTCCTGAAAATTGAATTGTATAATTTGGAACTATAGCACAACTTCAACGGCCTTTTAAAGCACTTTTTTGCGGCCAGTACATGAAAACCCCCTGTCAGTTTTTGGAGACACGCCCTATCTCTTAAGCGACCTCAGCCACCCGCTCTCAAGGTCGCTGTAAGATATATAGAGTACCGATGAGACGGCCGCGTCCATGGTCATCCCGCTCTTCAAGCCCTCCAATATCCTCCTCAATGACGTCAAGCCGTACTCCCTTATTATGTACTCGGTGGCTGAAAGGCTTATAAGGTACGCCAGGGACGCGCCGGCGGCATTGAGCCCCATGAAAGACCGCTCAAAGACCCTGAGGTCCACCCTGTTGCCCTCGGCTATCTTCCTGAGGAGCTCGGAGTACTCCGAGGAACTGCGCCCCTCCTCGTACTGCGCCATGCCCTCGTTGAGCCATACAGGGGCCCTGCCGCCGGAGAGCCTGTGTACGACCGCGTGGGTGTATTCATGGAATATGACCTTCTCGAGCTCCGCCGTCTTCTCATGTATCCCGCCTGCCGGCAGCTTTATCCTGCCGTCGTATATCGCCCCGGCCCATGAAGGGCTCCTTGTCACGTCCCTGAAGGTATCCGCCGTATACAGGAGCGCCTCTATCCTGTCCGTGGGATAAAAGCCCAGGTCCGCGCCGACCTTCATGTATGCCTCCTCCAGAAGCAGCCCTATTAGATACCCGGTCAGGATGTTCTCTCCGCCCTCGTATTTCACGGTGAAGTGGTCCCTGGAGGAACTCCCCATGCGCACCTCCAGCTCGCGTTCGGACGATACCCTCCGCGCCAGGTACCCGTTTGACCGCCGGGCAGCCGCCTCTTCCCCCCCGGCCGCCGCAACGGCGCCTGGGCCGCAGAAGCCCTGAAATACAACCGAGACGGCGAAGAAGAACGCCGCAAAAAGAAAAAGGCCGGACTTTCCGTCCGGCCCGGATATGGACCTCAAAAAACCGTTGCCCGCGACCGTCAGCCCCCGCCTGGAGGATGGCTTGACGGCCGGTACGCGGCAATTGCGCCAGCCGCGCATCCCATGCGCTCCGGAGGAGATCCCCGGGGCTTGAAGCGCGGCATGGTCCGTCTTTTCAACGTTCCGAGGACCCCGGGGGTTTTTAAGCCCGTGGGGTTTCATCATTCCTCCCTCTTTCTCATCTTGATGGCCCCGAGGATGAGGTTCGCGATGACGGAGACGAAAGATATCTCGTCTTCGGTAAACTCCCTTTTGAATACGGTCTGCGCGTTCAGCACCCCGAAGGGCGTATCGCCGGAGAATATCGGGTAGGAGTACATGGTCCTTATCTTGTACTGCTCTTCCTTTGTCTCCTGAAAGTACCTGTAGCGCGGGTCCTTGGAGACGTCCTCTATGAGGAGCGGCCTTTTCTCCATCACCGCCGAGCCGGTGACCCCCTCGCCTATCTTCAGACGCGCCTTGCCGACGGCCTCCTGGGCAAGCCCGTACGTGGCCCTCAACACCAGGTACTCCCCGTCCCAGAGGTAGATGGAGCAGATATCCATGCCGAGCCTCTTGGCCGTCTTTTCAACGACCGCCTTCAAAACGTCGTCGAGCTTGTAGTCCGAAGAGGCGAGCATGCTTATCTCTTCAAGCGTGATTATCTCTTTCTGCTCCCTGTCGGCGCGCTGCTGGAAAAAGAAACTGCCGCTGTCGTCAAAAGTAATGGGCAGGAGGCTCTCCCGCGAAAAATGCGGGTTTATGGCCTTGCTCGCCGATGGAGCGGTCCTGTACTCCGAGAAGCCGCAGGTGCAGGATATCTTTATCCTGTAGTCGTCGACCCTTGCCGACTTCATCTTCTTCCCGCACTTTCTGCACCTGATTATGGATTCCATAGTTCTCCCTTTTCAACAAGCATAGCGAGCGGATTCCCCACAGCTTGCCGCGGAGAATTTTAATCCCCCCGCGGCAATCCACCGGGGATTTTAGTGTTCCCTTCGGCTGCCATTAAGCGGGCCTGCCGCGTGTCGGTTCATCGTCCATCCATCAAGCCGCGCGCCCAGCGGCCGTGCGGGGCTTGTCTTGCCTCTATCTCGGAGGGGCTGAAGCGCCTTTTTCCACGGCCGCCTCAATCGGCAGCACAAGGCTCACGACCGCGCCGGATTTGCCCAGGGACTGTAGCCTCTTGCCGTCAAAGACCATCTCGACCCCTCCGGCGTTGCCCACCAGGACCGATAGGTTGCGCCCGGCCTTCCATACTATAGACTCCCCCTTCTGAAGCATGACGTCAAAGGGCTCGTCGTTGTCTATCCTTACCCTTATCCACGTCCTTTCAGAGGCCCTTACCGTGAGCGTGTGCGCCTTGCCCTCTCCATCCGATGGAGGTTTCACGGCCTCTTGAACGGTCTTTCCGCCGTTGGTTCCCGCGCCGTCCTTCACCGCATCCGGCGCGGACGCGGGGGGCGCCTCCTGCGGCTCCGCAATCTTTTGATCTTCCGTCTTTACCGCGGCCGCCTCGTTCTGCTCCGTCGGCACAGAGCCCTTTTTGTGCCTTACTGAAAAAAAGTAGAAAATGACCATCATAGCGACCCCGGCGGCTACAAGCGCGGCTATATTCCTTGTGGGCTTGTTGGGGAGCCTCTCTCTCAGCCTGTTGATCGGTTCCTGCCAGGTCTCGCCCTCGCGGTCCGCCGCCGATTCCGCGCCGCCTGAGGGCGGGGCGTTCTCCCTCAAATACATCTCGTAGCGCAGGAGCGCGTCAGTCTCATCAAGACCCAGCACCTTGCAATACGACTTGATGAACCCCCTGACAAAGGTCGGGTGCGGGAGGCTTGAGTAGTCGTCCGCCTC
>JACRLF010000094.1 GCA_016235365.1 Deltaproteobacteria bacterium
CGGGGTTAAGCGAGCGAATCGGATATAGATACTTCCTTACATGTCGAAGATTCCCCGCGGCAAGCCGCGGGGAGCTTCAACAGCCTGAACGGACGCGAGGGTTTTTCAACAACCTGTTAGTCAATGGTAGTCAATTTTTTCAATGAGACTGTGGCGCATTGAGGCGAGATTATTTCTGAAGGACCATTGCCGCCTCCTTGGCGAAGTAGGTGAGTATCATGTCGGCCCCGGCCCTTTTTATCGATACAAGCGACTCCATCATCGCCCGTTCCCCGTCGAGCCAGCCGCGCTCCGCGGCGGCCTTTATCATGGAGAACTCCCCGCTCACGCTGTACGCGGCCACCGGATAGCCGGTCCTGTCCTTTATCCTCCTGATGACGTCGAGGTAAGGCAGGGCGGGCTTTACCATGACGATATCGGCGCCCTCGTTTATATCGAGCATGACCTCCCTCAACGCCTCCTCCGCGTTGGAGGGGTCCATCTGGTAGCTGCGTCTGTCCCCGAACTGCGGGGTCGATTCCGCCGCCTCCCTGAAAGGGCCGTAGAAGGCGCTGGCGTACTTGGCGGAGTAGCTCATTATCGGGACCCGCGAAAACCCGTTCTCATCGAGCATGGACCTGATGGCCGCCACCCTGCCGTCCATCATGTCCGAAGGGGCCACCATGTCGGCCCCGGCCTCGGCGTGGGTGAGCGCCGCGTTCCTCAAAAGCTCCAGCGTGGAGTCGTTGTCGACGTCGTTATTTACTATGATGCCGCAGTGGCCGTGGGATGTATATTCGCACATGCAGACGTCCGTTATCACGAGTAGCTCAGGGGCGCTGTCCTTTATGGCCTTTATGGCCTGCTGCACCGGGCCGTTGGGGTCTATGGCGCCGGATCCGATATCGTCCTTGCGCTCCGGTATGCCGAAGAGTATAACGGCAGGGATGCCGAGGGAACGCGCCTCTTCTGCCTCCCCGGCGATATTGTCCACGGAGAACTGGAAGTGGCCAGGCATGGATTTTATCGGCTTTTTCACACCCTTGCCGTAGGTGACAAAGAGAGGGAGGATGAAGTCGTCCGTGGAGAGTTCCGTCTCCCTCGCCATCTTTCTCATGGTCTCAGTCTTTCTGAGCCTCCTTGGCCTGTAGCTCGGAAATTCCATAATCCGTCCTTTTTTAGTGTTCTGATATCCCCGGGGATTTCAATTCCTCAGAGGTCTCATTTTTCAGCGTTCTGGAACCCCCGGGGCTTTAACCCCCTCAAGGGTTCACTTTTTCCTGTAATAATCCGCCATCGCCGCGGCGAGCGCCGGGACGGTGTACTCCTTCGGCATTATATCAACGTTGAGGCCGTGGCTCCGTGCCGTATCGGCGGTAATGGGGCCTATGCAGGCTATCCTGACGTTTTTAAGGGCCTCCCCTGCCTCGGCCTTCTTAAAGAGGCTCAGAAAATTCGTGACCGTCGATGAGGAGGTGAAGGTCACGATATCTATCCCGCCGTTCAGAAGCAGCTTTTCAAGCCCCCCGGCCGGTATCGAAGGCCTTACGGTCCTGTAGGAGGCGGCGACGTCTATGCTGCCGCCGAGCCTCTTTATCTCAACGGGCAGCACCTCGCGGGCCTTTTGCGCCCTGGCAAGGAGGAACCTTTTGCCTTTGATGTTTTTCCTGCCGAGCGCCGCTATTATCGCCTCGGCCCTGTACTCCTTCGGGGTGAGGTCCACCCTGATGTTGAGCGCCATTATCGCCTTTTCGGTCATGGGGCCTATGGCGCAGACCTTGACCCCCTTCAGTTCCCTCAAGTCCTTGTCTGACTTGCGGAGCCTCTCGAAGAAATACTTCACCCCGTTGACGCTCGTGAATATCGCCCAGTCGTATGATGAGAGCCTCTTTATGGCCCCATCAAGCCCCTTCCAGCTCGACGGGGGTAGCGTCCTTATAGTGGGGAACGTTATCGCCTCGGCGCCCTGGCCCTCAAGGAGCCGGGAGAACTCCCCGGCCTGTTCGAGGGCCCGCGTGACGAGTATGCGCCTGCCGAAGAGCGGCTTGGACTCGAACCAGTTGAGCCTTTCCCTCAGCCCTACGACGTCCCCGACAACGGTGACTACCGGCGGCTTCAGGTCCTTTTCCATCGATAGTTTCCCTATATTGTCGAGCCTGCCGCTTATTGTCACCTGTTTAGGCAGGGTACCCCATCTTATCATCGCTACGGGGGTGGAGGGGGCCCACCCGCTCTCGATAAGCCTTTGGGCTATGAGCGGCAGGTTCTTCCACCCCATAAGGAATACCAGGGTGCCGCTTCCAGGGAGTATCCTGTCCCACGCTATCCTGGAGGCCTCTTTCCTGGGGTCTTCCTGGCCGGTTATGAAGGTCACGGAGGAAGAGAGGCCCCGGTGGGTAAGCGGCACCCCCGCGTATGCCGGGACGGCTACGGCTGAAGTCACCCCTGGTATGACCTCGAAGGCGAGCCCGGCCCGGACTATCTCCTCGGCCTCTTCGCCGCCCCTCCCGAATATGAAGGGGTCTCCGCCCTTGAGCCTGGCCACGGTCTTGCCCTTGCGGGCCCTTTCTATTATGAGCGCGTTTATCTCCTCCTGGGAGACGGACTCGAAGCGCCCTTTTTTGCCGACATATATGGACTCGGCCCCTTTTTTCGCGTGCTCAAGTAGGCGCGAGGTCGCAAGGAAGTCGTATATTATGCAATCCGCCTCTTTTATAGCCTCAAGGCCCTTTACGGTTATGAGGCCCGGGTCCCCTGGGCCCGCGCCTATCAGGTATATCTTCCCCTGCTTCTTCGGCATGGTCTTAATCGATTCAGCCTTTTCCCCTTCCGTGTCTTAACGATTATCCTGCTTATATCAGGATAGTATTAACACAAATCCGGCTTATTTGTTAAAAAAATGAAACCTCCCCAGGCTCAAAAGCCTCCGGGGTTTCAGAACGTTAAAAAATGAACCGCCGGGTCTTACGCGCCCCCCGGCGGTTTGACATCGTAGAGGTCTTTGAGGATATCGTACGCGCCCATCTCAAGGAGCCTTTCGGCAAGCTCGACGCCCAAGGCCTCGGCCCTGTCCTTGGGCCCCGAGACGGCGTCTTTCACGACGGCCTTCCCGTCGATGGACGCCACGAGGCCGGTAAGCCTGAGCGTATCTCCTTCAAGGGCGCCGTACGCGGCTATCGGCACCTGGCATCCGCCCTCAAGCCTCTTCAATAGCGCCCTTTCGGCCCTCACGGCGCAGGAGGTCTCCGGGTGGTCGAAGAAGGCCACGAGCCCGTTTATGTACTCGTCCCCGGTCCTCGTCTCTATGCCGAGGGCGCCCTGGCCGATGGCCGGGAGGCTCACATCCGGGTCCATGAGTTCGGTGATGCGGTCCTGCCAGCCGAGCCTCTTCACCCCGGCCCCGGCCAGTATTATGGCGTCGAACTCCCCGTTATCGAGCTTTTTAAGCCTGGTGTCGAGGTTGCCCCTCAACTGGAGCATATCAAAGTCCGGACGGATACGGAGGAGCTGGGCCTGTCTTCTCAGGCTGGACGTCGCGATGCGCGCCCCTTTCGGCAGGCCGGAGAGCTTTACGTTGCCCCTGCTTATCAGGGCGTCCCGCGGGTCTTCCCTCCTCGTGATGCACCGGAGGTGGAGCCCGTCCGGGAATACGGTCGGGACGTCCTTCATCGAATGGAGCGAGCTTGCTACCCCTGGTCCCTATGACTATTCTTTTTTTCAAAATGGCCGCCCTTCTATCTGTAAAGGATGTTGAAAAAGCCCCGCATCGTCATTGCGAGGTCCGTTTTTTGCGACGAAGCAATATCGAACCGGTTGATCTATCAAAAGACGTGTTTGCTTCGCCACGCTCGCAACGGCAAACCGGTTTTTCCGCGCCCGGCTGACTCAGGGGCAACCCCCCTACTCCTCGTCGCCGTTCGCCTTTTTCATGGCGTCCTCGTCCGCGGGCAGGTCAAAGAGCGTCCTTATGGTCTCTATGTAGAGGTCGCCCTCTATCTTGTTGGCCTCTTTCTTGATGTGCGTCACGGGGTTGTGCAGTATCTTGTTCACTATGGCCGAGGTCATGGCCTCCAGGACCTTCCTGTCCTTGTCGGATAGGTTGCCCATCGCGGACACCGCCTTATCGACCTCGGCCTTCCTTACCCCGTCGCAGAACCGCCGCAGGGCTATGATGGTGGGCACCACGTCGAGGGACTTTATCCAGCGGTAGAACTTCTCTATCTCCTCCTCGACTATGTCCTCGGCGAGCCGGGCCTCCTTGGCCCTCTCCTGGAGGTTGGCCGCGACCACCCCCTGCAGGTCGTCCACGTCATAGACGTAGGCGTTGTCGACGTCGTTCACGAGCGGGTCGATATTGCGCGGCACCGAGATGTCTATGAAGAACATGGGCCTGTATTTGCGCTCACGCATCACCTCCTGCACCATGTCCGGCCTTATTATGAAGTTGGGCGCGGCGGTGGAGGCGATGACGATATCGACGTTCTTGAGGAAGTGGGGGAACTCCCTGAACATGACCGCCGTGCCGCCGCAGCCCTTTGCGAATTCGATGGCCTTCTCGTACGTCCTGTTCGCCACGAATATCTCCCGTATGCTGCAGGACAGGAGGTGCTTTGCGGCGAGCTCGGCCATCTCTCCGGCCCCTACGAGCATCACGGCCTTGCCGGAGAGGTCCCCGAATATCTTCTTGGCGAGCTCGACCGCCGCGAAGCTTATGGAGACCGCGGACGTGCCTATCCGGGTCTCGGTGCGGATCCTCTTGGCCACCTGGAACGCCTTGTGGTAGAGCTTGTTGACTATCACCCCGGCGGTATTGTGCTCGACCGCGCAGCTGAAAGAGTCCTTCACCTGGCCGAGTATCTGGGGCTCTCCCATGACCATGGAGTCGAGCCCCGCGGAGACCCTGAACAGGTGCTTTACGGCCTCCTCCCCGCAGTGGGAGTAGAGATGGTCGTCGAGGTCCTCAAGCGGTATGTTGTGGTGCTCGGACAGGAACCGCTTTATCTGCCAGACGCCCTTTTCCATGTCATTGGTTATGGCGAGCACCTCGACCCTGTTGCAGGTGGAGAGTATGACGCACTCCGTGAGGCCGTAGTGGTGCGTCAGGCTTTTAAGGGGCGCGCCAATGGCGTCGTGCGGGAAAGAGAGCTTCTCCCGTATCTCTATCGGCGAGGTCTTATGGTTCAGTCCCACTATGATCAGGTTCATCTCTTCAGCGTCTCTTCAGGTTGATATGAAAATCACTTCGCCAGGCCGTGGGCCCCTCCGGAGAGGAGGTTTATGGCGAAGAACGAGCCTATGAGTATCAGGAACGCGGCCCCGGAGAACATGGCCGCCTTCCTCCCCCTCCAGCCGGAGGTGAGCCTGCCGTGCAGGAGCGCGGCGTACAGGAACCAGGTGATCAGGGACCATATCTGCCTCGGCTTCCAGACCCAGTAGCTGCCGAGCGCGTACTCGGACCATATGGCCCCTGTTATTATGGCGAGCGTCAGGAGCGGGAAACCGTACTGCAGGCACTTGTAGTTGAGCTCGTCGAGCATCTCCAGGGATGGGAGTATGAAGTACAGCCCCCTCAGTTTGCGGCTCTTCAGGTATCTCTCCTGTATGATGTACATGACGCTCAGGAAAAAGGCGAGGGCGAAGAACGCGTTGCCCATGAAGGCCAGCGTGACGTGCACCGGAAGCCAGTAGCTCGCGAGCGCCGGCGCGAGCGGCACTATCTCCCTGGGCAGGAGCGACG
>JACRLF010000100.1 GCA_016235365.1 Deltaproteobacteria bacterium
CATCGGCGCGCACCACGAGAACTTCGACGGGACGGGATACCCAAAGGGGCTCAAGGGCCCTAATATACCCCTTCCGGCCAGGATCATCGCGGTGGCCGACATATTCGACGCCATGACCAGCGACAGGCCCTACCGCAAAGGGCTTCCGCTCAACGTCGTGCTCGATGAGATGAACAGGGTGTCCGGCACGCAGCTCGACCCCGCCATGGCCGGCCTTTTCATCGGCCACAGGCTCTATCGCTTTAACGGCGTCTACGCGGAGGGCCGGGCCGTGGAGCGTTGACCTTATCCCCCGGCGGCATAGGGGATGCGCCGCGGAGGTTTGCCGGCCGCACCGGGACAGCGTTGGCCAAATGAACCACCCCTAAGCCCAAACTCCGGGGTGTCCGAAGGAACTTACGTTGAAGCTCCCCTATGCCTAATAGGTTGTTGAAAAACCCTCGGTCCGTGCAGGCTGTTGAAGCTCCCCGCGGCGTGCCGCGGGGAATCTTCGACATGTAAGGAAGTATCTATATCCGATTCGCTCGCTTAGCCCCGCTAGCCAAGCTGCGGGCTGGGCGCTCGCTATGCATGTTCAAAAAGCTCCCGACCCACGCCACTTGGCGTGGGAGGCGTGACGATGACAACGCAGTAGATGGACTTTTTCAACAGCCTGCTAAGCCGCGGGGAATGCGCTCGCTGTGCATGTTCATGGTTTGCAAAGCAAGCTTCGGGAAATTATACCCGAAGGAAACATTAAAAATTTGCTGAAAGACTCCGAATTGAAGCTTCCCGCATAGAACGCAACCAGAGAACTCAACCGTTGAATAGACAGGAACATACCGGCCTCACAGCACCCCCCAAGCCTGACAACCACGGCGCTCTCCACGCATCGGGACACTGCCGCCTTGAAGGAGCGCGCCCGTGAGGACGGCCCGGCCCATACTGAGCTACCTCGTTGCCGCCATCGCGGTCTTCATGATCGCCGTGACCGGCGCGCTTATCCACACGAGCCTCATCCTCAAAGAGAGGATAATCTCCAGGGCGGCCCGAAATGCCGCCATGGCCTCCGAGCTCATCTCCCGCTCAACCCTTGACATCATGGCCGTTGGCCACGGCGTGGACCAGCAGATGAAGATACGGGGCTACGGCGGCGTTACAGGCGTTGAGGACATCGCGATCTTCAATACCGAGGGGGTCGAGGCCTTTGCCTGGAGGGGCCCTGACGCGGTAAGGCGCATCGGCGCTGAAGAGAAGGGGGATTTTGAAAGGGCGGTCACATCATTCGGCCCGGCCGGGAGCTTCAGCCGGGAGGAGATGGCCTATTCGCATTACGTGCCGCTTAAGTCCGGGCCTTCCTGCGTCGCATGCCACGGCAAGGAGGGCGCCGTGCTCGGGGCGCTCAGGGTCAGGGTCTCAGCCGCCGGCGATCTCGAGCTCCTGGGCTACTTGAGAAAGCTCATCTGGTCCCTATGGATCATAATCCTCCTGCCGGCAGGGGCCCTCCTGGCCTCAGGGGTAGTAATAACCGGGAAGAACAGGTCGTACACAAGGCTCATGGAGAGCAGTTCGAGCCTCAGGAAGACCTATAACGACCTGCGCGGCGCTGAGTACTACCTTCAGATGATACTCGACAACTCGAAGGTCATCATCGTCACCACCGATACCTTCGGCCGCGTCGTCGAGTTCAACAAGGAGGCCGAGCGCCTGCTTGAATATACGAAAGAAGAGGCCGCGGGCAAGGACGTCCTGGCGCTCTACGAAAACCCCCTGCAGAGGTCGGAAATAATGAAGGGGGCGGCCCCACAGGGCGGGGACGTCTGGGCGGTGCGCAACCGCGACGTCACGCTCAAGAGCAGATCCGGCAAGGTACTGCACGTCAGCCTCACGCTCTCGACGATGGTGAACGACGGGGGCGAGATAATAGGCACCGTGGGGATCGGCAAGGACGTATCCGAGCAGCGGATGCTGCAGTTCAAGCTCATGCAGTCGGAGAAGCTCGCGGGCATCGGGACGCTCGCTTCCGGGATAGCCCACGAAGTGAACAACCCGCTGGCCGGGATAATGGGCACGGCCGAGGCGATCAAAGACGAAAACGACATCGATAAGATAAAGTCCTATACCGACGAGATCATCCTGTACTCGATGGACGCGAGCAACATCGTACGGGAGCTCTCCTCTTATTCCCGCCAGCCCAGGGACGGAGGGGTGGACGCGTTCGAACTCGCCGCCGTCATCGAAAACTCCCTGAAGATGGCCAGGCACTCGGCCCCGCTCTCCTCGATACGGATAGTCTCGCAGATGCATAAGGACTGCCTTATAAACGCAAGCAAGGGCGAGATCCAGCAGGTCTTCATAAACCTCATAATAAACGCCATACACGCCATGGGGGATTCCGGCAGGCTTACGCTCAGATGCTGGAAGGAGGGTGACTCCGTGAAGGCATCCGTCGAGGACACCGGGTGCGGCATAAAAGAGGATGACCTCGGCAAGATATTCGAGCCGTTCTTCACCACTAAGCCGGTGGGCGAAGGGACCGGCCTGGGGCTCTACGTCGCGTACAGGATAGTGACAAGGCACAAGGGCGCGATAGACGTGGAGAGCAAGGAAGGAAAAGGGACCGCTTTCAAGCTTACATTCCCCGCGAGCCCTGAGGCCGGCAGGTTCGCGGTTTCGGGCAAGCAAAATACTACAGCCTAAAGGCGGTGGTATTGAGCTCGGCTGCAAGCCGATTGAAGGCTACCTCTAAAAATTGCTCTTTTTCCTGACCTCTGTGTCAGGCCGGAAACAAAAATGCTCACATATTCCCATATATGCTCCGTTTTTTATTTCCGCCCTTCCTTGACTTCAGAAAAAATATCTGATTTTTAGAGATAGCCTGAAGTAATACAACCGCTTGCCCCTCACCCCAACCCTCTCCCGCAAGGGTAGAGGGGGTTCCCTACCCACCCGCTCAACCCCACGGCGTATCCTTCGGCCCTGTGGCGCACCGCCATGCCGGAAGACCCCCCGCGACTCTTCTATCGGGCTCACGCCCGTTATGCCGCCTCAACGTCCTTCCAGCGCCCTGGCCGCTCTCAGTAAGCCGCCGGCCTGTCCATATCGCCTATAGGCCTGACAAAGGTATACTTGAAGGGCTCCACCACGAGCTTTCTGGCGGCAAGACCGACGCTCATCGTCGGAAGGGTAAACGGCAGGCCCACGACAAAAAATACCGCGCCGGCGGCCACGGAGGCCACGCCGAGCGGCCTTACCAGGATGATATCTAAGGCTATTTCAGTGCCTGAGGGCTCCTTTTCCTCATAAGCGAGTGAAGTGGCCGGCACAGAGCAGAGGAGCACTGAAACGGTGAGGATTACCGCGAATATCTTTTTCATGGCATACCCCGTATTTGATGGAAGGTTATAAGGCTCCCGCTTTCAAACCCGCTTTACCGGCCTATATTAACCCATATCCCGTCAATTTGCAAGCAGGCTGATAGACCCGCGCCCTCCCACAGGCGTCAACCCCGCGCAACGGGGCGGACGGAGCGCGTCTTAGAGGTACCATTGAGCATCCGCTCCTCCACAAGGCTTCTGAACGACGGATGGTATGGGCCGCATACCAGGTTATCCTCAAGCCCGCCCGAGGCGTGGAGCCCCATCCTTATAACCGGTATGCGCGCCTCGATGAAAAGCCCGAGTATCTTGCCGCACACCTCTACCGTCTCCTCGAGGGTCCAGGGGCTGTAGTCCCCAGCGAGATACATCCTGTGAAGCGCCGTCCCCTTGAAGACGAGCGCCGGGTATATCCTCACGAAGGCCGGGGCAAGCCTTATTATCTCCATCGCGGTATCGAGGGATAAAGAGACGGTGTCTCCGGGGAGCCCGGGCATGAACTGGTGGCCCACCTTGAACCCCGAGGATTCGAGGAGCGTTGTGGCAAAGACGGTATCTCTGGAACCGTGGCCCCTGCCCGACAGCCTCAACACCGTGTCCGACATCGACTGCACGCCGAGCTCAACCGTATCGACCTTATACTCTTTGAGGTATTCGACTATCTCCCGCGAAATGCAATCCGGCCTTGTGGAGATACGCACGCCGTCGATTCTCCCGTCCAGGACGTACCCGCGCGCCGCCTCAAGGTACTTGATCTGCACCCCTCTATCAAGGGCGGTAAAACTCCCGCCGTAGAAGGCTATCTCCTTCCTGCCCGCGCCCCTCCATGTGGAAAGGTACGCCTCGATAGTCTCTACCGCGTCCCTGACCTCCGGGGGGTTCTTCCCGCCGGTTATGGACTCCTGGTCGCAGAAGACGCACCTGTTGGCGCACCCTCCGAACGGTATGAATACCGGTATTACGAGCTGCTTCCTGCGCGACATTCTTTTAGTGTTCCCTTCGGATATTACAATAAAAAACTTCTCCTTCGAATACCGCGGCGCTTACCGCGGGCGTGGTCCCATGTTCCCTTCGGGTATGGTCAATCCGCCCGGTCAAGTATGCCGTTGTGCCTTGATTTAAGTCTTTTGAGCGCCTCGGCGGCGGCCAACTGCTCCGCGTCTTTCTTCTTGTTGGCCGACCCCGTTCCGAGGACCTCGCCGCCGACCGCGACCTCCACCTCAAAGACCTTCCTGTGCGGCGGGCCCTCTTCCCTCACCAGCCTGTAGGCCGGGGCCTCTTTAAAAACCCTCTGCGTCAGCTCCTGAAGGCTCGGCTTGTAGTCGAAGTAGCCGTGCTCCGCGAGGCTTGCGTCTATCAGGGGATTGAATATCCCCTCTATGTATGAGAACGCCTTGCGGAACCCGAGGTCGAGGTATATGGCCGCTATGAGGGCCTCGAAGACCCCGGCAAGTATGGTCGGGTTCTCGCACCCCCCGGAGCTCCTCTCGCCTTTTCCAAGCAGGATATAGTCGTTCAGGGAGGCCTCCCCGGCGAGCTTCGCCAGCGTGTGCCTGTTCACGAGCCGGGCGCGGAGCCTTGTAAGCTCCCCCTCATGGAGCCCGGGGTACCTGTCATAGAGGATGTGGCTTATGGCGTTTGAGAGCACCGCGTCCCCGAGGAATTCGAGCCTCTCGTTGGATTCGCGGCAACCGAGCCTGACCGCCTCTTTCTCGTTGAGAAAAGACCTGTGTATGAAGACCTTTTTCAGCAGGGCCGCATCCTTGAACTTGAACGGCAGGGCGCTTTCAAACGCCTCAAGCGGCTTTTCTTTTTTCACTCTCCACCATCCATGCTCAAAGGTCTGACGTATGCGCCCCTCATCCCATCCCCCTCAATCCCCGCGAGCCGCACTTGCGCGAGGGTGTTCTTAAGCGAGTCCCCGCCTTCCACGTATACGTGTATGTAATTGCGCGCCCTGCCCTTGAGAAGCCCTGTTTTTTTTCCCCTCGAACCTCCGGCACCTCTCCTTGACGGCCCCCTGAGATACCTGGGCGCCGTACCCGGCGGCAGGGGTATTGCGCCGCCTTGAAAACGGGAATATGTGCATGTATGAGACCGGCAGGTCCCTTAAGAGCGCAAACGTATTCTCAAACTCCCTCTCGCCCTCGCCGGGGAACCCGGCCATGACGTCCACGCCTATCGATATCTCGCGTACGGATGAGGCGAGCTTACTCGCCTTTTCGGCGAAGACGGCCCTCGTGTAAGGCCGCCTCATATCCCTTATGACCGTGTCGTCCCCGCTTTGCAGGGGCAGATGTATGTGGTTGCAGACCCTTGAGGCCCCGCTCAATATCTCGACAAGCTCATCCGTCACCTCGTCCGGGTCGAGCGAGCTCAGGCGGAAGCGGCACGGGTAGCCCCTCTTCTCGATGAGCTTGAGCACGGAAGAGAGCTCAATCGGCGGAGTCAGGTCCCGCCCGTAAGCGCCGAGGTGTATGCCCGTGAGGACTATCTCCCGGAACCCGGCCTCGACAATGGCGTCAATCTCTTTTCCCACCTCTTTGAGCGGCAGGCTCCTGGATTCGCCCCTGGCCATCGGTATTATACAGTAAGAGCAGTTCCTGTCGCACCCTTCCTGGACCTTCAGGTTGGCCCTTGCCCTGCCCGAAGAGGTACTGGCCCTGAGCGTAAACGGGGTCCCTGCTCTATAGTCCCCGACTATCGTAACCGGGGTTCTCCCGCGCCTGCCCTTGAGTATGCACTCAAGGACCCTGCCCTTGTCCGGGTTGCCCAGGATATAGTCGACCCCTTCAATGCGGCCGACCTCCTCAGGGTAGACCTGCGCGTAGCAGCCGGTGACGATGACTATTGCCCCGGGGTTCATCTTCCGTGCCTTCCTTATGAGCTGGCGGGACTCGCGGTCGGTCTTGGCCGTCACCGTGCAGGTGTTTATCACGTAAGCGCCGGCATGCGAAAGGCCGTCCACGGTCTCCATCCCTGCGCCCCTCAATATATCCCCAAGGGCGGATGAGTCGTACCGGTTAGATTTGCAGCCGAGCGTGGTTATAGATACCTTGAAGCTCCCCCGCTGGCCAAACTGCGGGGAATCTTCGACATGTAAGGATGTATCTATATCCGATTCGCTCGCTTGACCCCGCAACAGGTTGCGGGCTGGACGCTCGCTATGCATGTTCATCGGTCTTCTTAAGGGCCGCTCGAACAACCCCTAAGCCCAAGCAAGGGGGCGTCCGAAGGGACTTACGTTCATAATTTGCGAAGCAAGCTTCGGGGAATTATACCCGAAGGGAACACTAAAACCATTCGCAAGCCGGGGCTTGCGGGTCCGCCCATCGTCCATTCTCATCCTTGAGCCCGCTCTATCCATCCCCCTCCCACTACCTCGTCGTTGTCGTAGAAGACCACGGCCTGGCCCGGGGTGACGGCCTTCTGCGGCTCGACGAACCGGACCTCTGCCTTGCCTGACGAGAAGCCGACGAGCGATGGGGCCCCGTGGTGTCTGTAGCGTATCTTTGAGGAGACCCTCAGCTCCCCCCTTTCGGCCATCTCCCTCGCCCTCTCGTTTATCCAGTTTACATCCGAGGCGACAAGCCCGCCGGCGTAGAGATCCCCAACGGGGCCGACCACGAGCCTGTTCTTCAAGGCGTCTAATTCGAGCACGTAAAACGGCCCGCCAGGGAGGTTGAGGCCCTTCCTCTGCCCTATAGTATAATTGTAGAGCCCCTTGTGCGTGCCTATAGCCCTGCCGCCCGTGTCCACAATCTCGCCCGCGCCCATCCCCTGCCTGACCCTTGAGGAGAGGAAATCCGAGTAGCTCGGCTCCTCCACAAAGCATATCTCCTGGCTCTCCTTCTTATCAGAGGTCTTAAGGCCCATCTCTCTGGCGATTGCGCGCACCTCCTCTTTTCTCAAGTCCCCGAGGGGGAAGAGCACCCTTTTCAACTGCTCCCGCGTCATCGTAAAGAGGAAGTAGCTCTGGTCCTTGGCCGGGTCGGCCCCCTTGAGGAGCCTCGTCCCGTCAACGCCGCTTGCTATCCTCGCGTAGTGGCCGGTGGCCAGGAAGTCGGCCTCGAGGGAGATGGCCTTTTTCAGAAGGACCTCGAACTTGAGGACCTGGTTGCACTTGACGCATGGGTTCGGGGTAGACCCCCTTGAGTAGCCGTCTATGAAGTAGTCGACGACCTCCTTGGAGAAGGCCTCCTCCACGTTGACCACGTAGAAGGGCACGCCGAGCCTGTAGGCCACCCCCCTTGCGTCGTATATGTCGTCGAGGGAGCAGCAGCTCCCGGACGTCGCGCCGGAGAGGTCCTCCTTTTTGGAGTAGTCCCAGAGCTGCATCGAGACGCCTATGCAGTCATAGCCCTCTTTTTTAAGAAGCGCGAGCGCGGTGGATGAATCCACCCCTCCGCTCATCGCCACCACGGCTCTTTTCATATTATCTTCCGATTCAATAGCGTCTGAACTTCTTGTTCTCTCTGATTTTAACGGAGAAGCGCCTCTTAATCCATAAAAAAACGACCCCCGAATGCATTCGGGGGTCGTGGGTCTGCGTCTTCTTATGGAGGATACTACTGCTTTTGCTCGGCCTTCTTCCTGTAGTCCTCTATCGCGGCGTGGAGCGCGTCCGCGGCGAGGTTGGAGCAGTGCATCTTCACCGGCGGGAGCCCGTCAAGGGCCTCGGCCACCGTGCTGTTGGATACCTTTTCCGCGTCGTCGAGCCCCTTGCCCTTCACAAGCTCAGTGACCATCGAGCTCGTGGCTATGGCCGCTCCGCACCCGAACGTCTTGAACTTGACGTCGGTTATGACGTTATTCTCCACCTTTATGGTAAGTTTCATTATATCTCCGCAGGCCGGGTTGCCCACCATGCCGGTGCCGCTCGGCGCATCTATCTCACCGACGTTCCTCGGGTTGGAGAAGTGCTCCATCACCTTTTCACTGTACATACGCCTCTCTCCTTGAAATCCGTTGCCCCTCCCCTATCATAGTACGGCAGGGTCCGCGTTTTTTCATCTATCAGGCCGCTGAAAAAGCCCCATCTGCGGTGTCGTCATCGTCGTTCGTCACTGCGGCGTACGAGAACAAGTACGCCTCATTCCTCACTCCTCGACTCCTTGCATCTGGAACTTTTTGAGCAACCTGCTATTTTATCGCCCCGGTGCGACGGCGTTACTTCGCGCCGGCATAGAGCGGTGACATGCTCCTCATCCTCTCGACTATCGGCGGCATTATCTCCAGGAGGTAGTCTATCTCCCCGACGGTATTCGATTTGCCGAGGCTGAACCTCACGGAGCCGTGCGACATCTCGTGGCTCAGGCCCATCGCTATAAGCACGTGCGACGGCTCAAGGCTGCCTGAGGTGCAGGCCGAGCCGCTTGAGGCGGCTATGCCCTTCATGTCGAGGTTCAAGAGGAGGGATTCGCCCTCGACGAACTCAAAGCTTATGTTCGAGGTATTGGCAAGCCTCTTCTCCGGGTGGCCGTTCACCTTTATGTGCTCCACCCTCGCCTTGAACCCGGCCTCGATCCTGTCCCTGAGCATGGCCAGATGGGCCGTTTCCTTTGCCATATCCCTCGCCGCTATCTCGGCGGCCACGCCCATGCCGGCTATCCCGGCCACGTTTTCCGTGCCCCCGCGCCTGTTCCTCTCGTGATGGCCGCCGTGTATGAGCGGAACCAGCCTCACGCCCCTCCTCGCGTAGAGCGCCCCTATCCCCTTTGGAGCGTAGAGCTTGTGCCCGGAGATGGTGAGGAGGTCCACCGGGAGCTTCTGGAGGTCTATCGGGTACTTTCCGGCGGCCTGGACCGCGTCGGTGTGGAACGCGACGCCGCGCTCCCTGGCGATAGCGCCTATCTCTTCTATGGGGAAGAGCACGCCGGTTTCGTTATTGGCGAACATCACCGTAATAAGTATGGTCTTCGGGGTGATGGCCTTCTTAAGCGCCTCAAGGTCGATGAGCCCGTCGTTGTCGACGTCGAGGTACGTTACTTCAAAGCCCTCCTTGGCGAGGTGCTTGCAGGTATTCAGCACCGCGGGGTGCTCCACCTTCGTCGTTATTATGTGGTTGCCCTTGTCCCTCCTGGCGTAGGCGAGGCCCTTTATGGCGTGGTTGTCCCCTTCCGTCCCCGAGCTCGTGAATATCAACTCCGGTGGCGTGCAGTTCAAAAGGGCGCATACCTTCTCCCGTCCGTCCTCCACGGCCTTTCTC
>JACRLF010000010.1 GCA_016235365.1 Deltaproteobacteria bacterium
AAGCTCTGGACGCTCTACAACAACTACGGCATGAACACCCTTGAATTGAACCCGATAAGGATATCGCCGGATTCAAAGGGCAGGCTCACTCCTGTGGCCTGCGACTTCAAGTGCTCTTTCGATATAGACAACCCGGCGTGGAAGAGGCTCGACCTCCCGGCCCACCTCTTCGCCTCCGATTACTCGGAGTTCGAGCAGGAGATAAACCAGTTGAGGACCTACCAGGGCCAGAGCGACGTCTTTGTCATGAACCCGCTCGGCACAATAACCGCCCCGACGTTCGGCGGCGGGGCGAACGCCCTTGTGACCGAGCTCCTCGGCGAGAGGGCCGCCATATCCTCGGACTTCGGCGGCAACCCCCCGTACGAGAAGATGTTCCAGATATCGAGGATAGTCTTCAAGTACTGGCTCAAGCAGTCAAACGTACTCTTCATCATCGGCGGCAAGGCCAACAACACCGATATCTACGAGACGTTCAGGGCCATGGCGGACGCGCTCAAGGATTACTTCGTAAAGAACGGCCCGACCCCGCTCTTCGTCGTGATAGGCAGGGGCGGCCCGAACCTCATCAGGGGCATGGCCTACATGAGGGACACGCTTGAGAACCTGAGGCTTCCGTACAGGATATTCGGCCATGACAGCGCGATGAGCGAGGTCGTAAACTACGCGCTCAGCGTGGATAACTGGATGGAGAGGGAAGGCAGGAAGCAGATAGAGGAGAAGCTCGGGCTCTCGAAGACCCCGGCCATGGCAACGGTTTAGCCCCGGCGCGCCTTAAACGGAGACTCAACAAAAAACGGAAAAGGGTAAAGAGCTATGCATAAAGTGGGCGTTAAAAAATTTCCTTACTACGTGGGGATAAACTCGCTGGCGGAGATGGCCACACGGGAGGACCGCGTATGCGTCCTGAACATACTCGGCAACGAAAGCCGCACCGTGACCCCCACAAGCCACGAGTACTCGGGCGGCAACATAGTCTTCGGCACCGGCCCCGGCAGGTCGGGACAGGCGCTTGAGACCAAAAAGGGGGCCATACCGGTATACAACTCCATAAAAGAGGGGATCAAGGCCGGCCACAGGTTCAATACCGCCGTCATATACCTTCCGCCCTCGGGCGTCAAGGACGGGGTGGCCGAGGCCGTAAGGCACAACCCGGACCTTAAAAAGGTCGTGATACTTACCGAGAAGATATCGGTCAGCGACGCGCGGGTCATAAGGGCCATATGCCAGACAAACGGCGTGGACGTATTCGGAGGGAACTGCCTCGGCGTTGCCGACGCGTGGAACAAGGTCAGGATAGGCGGGGCGCTCGGCGGCGGAAAGCCGGACGAGTCCCTTGTCAAGGGGTCCGTAGCCCTATTCTCGAATTCCGGGAACTTCACCACCACCATAGCGGTATACCTGCTTACGAAGGGGTGGGGCACGACGACGTCCGTATCGAGCGGAAAGGACGTCTATATACACTACGCGCCGGCCGAGTTCTTCCACGCCCTCGATAACGACGACAGGAGTAAGGCCGCGGTGGTGTACGTGGAGCCGGGCGGGTACTACGAGCGCGGGCTCAAGATAAACAAACCGACCGTCGCCTGCGTCGTCGGCAGGTGGAAGGCCAGGCTTACCAAGGCTTGCGGGCACGCCGGGAGCCTCGCCGGCTCCGGCGACGACGCAAGGGCGAAAGAGCAGTGGTTCATGGAGTACTTCGGGGTCGACGGCATATACACCCCGCAAACCCCGGTATTCTCCAAAAAGGGCGCGGTGGTGACGAACATCGCCCACATCCCCGAGGCCCTTACAAGGGTGATGGAGCTCAACGGGATAAAGCCGGACTTCGAGTCAAAGGGAGACCTCTCCCTCAAGTGCTGGTTCGCAAACAACGCCTCCATCCAGCTCCCCCCGGAGCTCGACGTCCAGGTCGTCAAGGCCGTATCCCCGTATGACGAGCAGATTGAGCACGTCAACAGGCAGATAGGGGCCCAGTACCCGCGCCAGACGATGCGGGACTGCAGCGGCGCCTCGATGATGGACCCCAAGACGCAGGTGACTAAGGTCCACAACATTTCGATACTCGACGCCTCCAGGCGCTCCTTCGAGGAGAACCTCTGCATGTCGCTCCTGAAAAGGTATCCAGACGAGCAGGAAAGGGAGCTTGCAAACGCCGCCTTCAACGCGTACCTGAACCACCACAATGACGCGGCCGTTGCGGCGGCTGACGCCGCCAGGGAGGCTGAAAGCTCCCCCAACACGGTCCTCTCCGCCGCCATTTCGATAGTGGGCAGGGGCAGGGTCAAGGGCGCGCTTTCCGCCTCAAACCTCCTGCTGGAGCTCTTCCATGAGTCGGGGCTGCAGACCCCGTCGGATGAATTCGATTACTCGAAGATATCGAAGGGCCTCTCCAGGGAGGCGAAGGCCTCCCTCACGGCTACAAAGGACGATACCAGGGCTTCGACGCTCTTGAAGAGGGTCGAGGGGATAGGCAGGAAGTCGGTCTTCATCGATTTTGTCAGGGATGCCGCCGGCGGGAAGCCCTCCGGCGACGCGCTCCTTGCGGCCATATGGACGACCCTCGGGTGGGAGCCGCTCATAAAGCGCTCCATCTCAAAGATCACGCTTACGGCCCTGCCCTGGTACTCAAGGATATTCTCAAGCTTCGTCGGATGCAGCGTACCCGCGGCAAGGCAGGGCAAGGACAGCTTCTGCGGGGTGAAGAACGAGGAGCTTATAAACGGATGGACCTTTACCGACGCCGCGTTCCTCGCCCTTATCGGCAGGAAGCCGGACGAGCACGAGAGGTTCGAGTTCTCGATGCTTCTGGGCCTTATCATCTCCAACGGCCCTGGCACGATATCGGCCCAGGGCTGCAAGGGAGGGGTTAGCGCGGACGGCCCTGAAGACCCGCACAGGGTACAGATAAACAAGGCCTTCATAGGGTTCCTGACCCATACCGGGTTCGCCCACGGCGGCAACGGTTACGAGGCGATAGCGTTCCTCATCGACAGGTTCAAGGGCAGGGAGCTCAAGGACCCGTCGAACAGGAAGCACGGGGTCGACCTCAAGGCCGTCGCCGACGAGTACTCGAAGTGGTACGCGAAGTACAAGGCCGAGCAGAAGGCCTTCGGCAACATCGAGTACCTGAAGGTCCCGTGCGTCAACCACCCGGTATTCAAGGGCAAAGAGGTGAACTACGACCCCAGGGAGCGGTTCGTGAGCGCGTTGTTCGAGGAAAAGGGCATCTACAACGTGTTCCTGGACTTCTACCACAACCTGGTGCGCTCCCTATATGAGAACAAGGTGAGCTCCAACGTCTACTGCGTCAACGTGGACGCCGTCATCGCCGTGATACTGCTAAAAATAGTATGGAAGGCGTTCAACAGCGGCAAGATGACCGGCAACGAGGTCGAGTCCGCGGCCTTCACCACCTTCCTCTTCGGCAGGATGATAGGGTGCGCGGCCGAGATAGACGACCATATAAACAGGGGCCGCAACATGGATACGAGGACGCCCGCGTCCAAGTGCATGTTCGCCGGTTAGTCCTCTCTGCATGGCTTGACCCAACAGGCCCGACCGCCTTTTTGGCGGGCGGGCCTGTTGTTTTTTGGCGGTGCGGCCTTTATCCATCGGGCCCTCGCGCCCGCCATGCCGTTTTCAAAAAAAGTTGACAAGGACTCTCCGTTGGGATAAGCTTTTTTTAATATCCCCGTATTGAGCCGCGCGGGGAGTTTGCGGCGATTAGGATTAAACCTTCCGTAACAAACTGCCGATACGGAAAATACGGGTCGGCTGCCTTGGATATTACGCATACCCGCAGGCCGTTTTATACAGAGCGTCATAACCGTGCATACCTTCGTTGCTCCTCGGCTCGTCACTGCGGCGTACACAAAAAGTACGCCTCGCTCCTCGCCTTCGTCGCGCCTCGGTCTGCCTTGTTCTGACGCTCTGTACGCGCATTTATTTATGTCGCTGTGTATAAATAATCCCGGAAGAAGGGCGTGTTATGACACTGATGAAAAAACTTCAGCCGTTGGGGGAGATCCTTAAGGCAAAGGGGGCCCTGACGTCCATGCAGCTCGAAGAGGTGCTCAGGATCGGAAAGAGGACGAACACCCGGGTCGGCAAGGTCATAGTCAACCTCGGCTACGCCACCGAGGAGGACATCGCCAACGCCCTTGCCGAGCAGTACGGCATGCCCGCCATCGTCCTGTCGAACACCATCCTCGACCCCAACACCGTAAGGATCGTCCCCGAGGCCCTTGCCAGGCGCAACATGGTGATACCGGTCTCCCTGGAAGGGGACACGCTCAAGGTGGCGATGATAGACCCGCTCAACGTCTTCGCCATAGACGAGATCAAGAAGGTGACGAGATACAACATAGAGCCGCTTGTGACCACGGAGACCGAGATCACCAAGGCCATAGACAATTACTACACCATGGCCGGCTCGTTCGAGGAGGTCGTTACAAGCGTGCAGACTACCGGGGTAGCGCTCCTCAAGGGAGAGGAGGATAAGCCTGAAAAACTGCAGAAGATAGCGGCGGAGACCTCCGTAGTCCAGCTCGTGGGCTCGCTCCTCAATAAGGCGGTCGTCGAAAAGGCGTCCGATATCCACATAGAGCCGGACGAGGACGCCCTGAGGATAAGGATGAGGATAGACGGCGCGCTCTACGAGTCCGCCGTCCTGCCGTTGAACCTCCACCCGGCGGTCATCTCAAGGATCAAGATACTCGGAGACCTCGATATAGCGGAAAAGAGGCTCCCGCAGGACGGGCGGTTCGTCATAAAGATGGGGAGCCGCGACATAGACATGAGGGTCTCCACCCTGCCGACCATCTTCGGGGAAAAGGCTGTGCTGAGGCTCCTTGACAAGAGCAACGTGATACTCGAGATAGAGAGGCTCACCCCGTTCCCGGATACGCTCGAGGTCTTGAAAAAGGTCATAAAGAGGCCGTATGGTATGACGCTCCTGACCGGGCCCACGGGGAGCGGCAAGACGACCACCGCGTATACGCTCCTTGGCGTGTTGAACAGGCCGGAGAAAAACCTCGTCACCGTGGAGGACCCCGTGGAGTACCATATAAAGAGGGTCAATCAGGTACAGGTAAACCCCAAGGTCGGCGTCACCTTCGCCGGCGCGTTGAGGACCATACTGCGCCAGGACCCGGACATCATCATGATAGGCGAGGTAAGGGACAAGGAAACCGCGGAGATAGCCATACACGCGGCCCTGACCGGCCACCTCGTCATATCCACCCTGCACACCAACGACGCCATAGGGACGATATCGCGGCTCCTGGACATGGGCATAGAGCCGTTCCTCGTCTCATCCGCCCTGGCCGCGATAGTGGGGCAGAGGCTTGTAAGGAGGATATGCCAGAACTGCAAGGTGGAGTACGAGGCGGACGTCATGATGCTCGAAGAGCTCGGCGTGAAGCTCCCGCTGGCGGAGAAGCCGCGGTTTTACAGGGGCGAAGGGTGCCCGGCCTGCAAGTCCACCGGCTTCAAGGGGAGGCTGGGGATTTACGAGGTGCTCGTGCTCGACGAGGAGATCCGCGCCATGATAGTGGCCAGGGCCGACAACAGCGGCATACTGGAGGCCGCGAAGAGGAAAGGCTTCCAGCCCATGAGGGCGCAGGGCATACGCGCCGTCCTGGGAGGACATACGACCGTTGAAGAGATCATCCAGGCGACACAGGTGGTGGACTGAGGGGCGTATGTAACCGGCAAACAAGCTAACAGGCTGTTGAAAAAGTCCATCTACTGCGTTGTCATCGTCGCTCTGCTACGGCGTATGGACAAAATACGCCTCATTCCTCGCTCCTCGACGCCTTTGGTCCACCCACGCCAAGTGGCGTGGGTCGGGAGCTTTTTCAACAGCCTGAACGGACGCGAGGGTTTTTCAACAGCCTGCTAAAGGACGAAAACAGCACAATGCCGTTTTTCCGATACAGGGCAAGGGACAGGCAGGGCGCCCTGGTGACGGGCACCCTGGAGGCCGATGACAAGGCGGGGCTCGAAATGAGCCTCGACAGGATGGGCCTCATACCCATAAGCGTGGAGAGCGCCCGGAAGAGCTATGCCCCCATGTTCAAGGGCATCTTCAGGCAGGGCAGGGTATCGACCCAGGAGATAATACTCTTCAGCAGGCAGCTTGCCACGCTCTTCGGCGCGGGTGTGCCGCTGACAAGGGCGCTCATCTCGATAGAGCGCCAGATGACCAACCATTTTTTCGCCGCAACGGTCAGGGAGATAAGGGAGCATATCGAAGGTGGAGGGGTCTTGTCAGCGGCCATTAAAAAGTATCCGCGCATCTTCCCGGAGCTCTATTCGAGCATGGTGGAGGCAGGGGAGGCCGGCGGTATCCTCGATGAGATACTTGAGAGGCTCGCCTTCATGCTCGAGAAAAGCTCGGAGAACAGGTCCAAGGTAAAATCCGCCACCCTTTACCCCAAGATAGTCATCTTCGCCCTTTTCGCGGCGGTTATCGTGCTCATGTACTTCGTCGTCCCCCGGTTCGCGACATTATATGCGTCTTTCAAAACGGCGCTTCCGCTTCCGACCAGGATGCTCATAGCCGCCTCGAATTTTTTCACCGCCTACTGGTATCTCATCGCGCTGTCGTTCGCGGCCCTTATAATAGCGTATAAGGTCTATACCTCCACGGAATCCGGCAGGCTGAACTGGGACAGGCTCGCGTTGAAGGTCCCGATATTCGGCCCCATGATAAAGAAATCCATCCTTTCGCGTTTCTCGCGCCTCCTCGGGGCGCTCTACAAGAGCGGTCTGCCGATACTCCAGTCCCTCGACATAGTATCGAGAGCGGTTGATAACAAACTCATATCCAACGAGATAATATTCATAGAGACCGAGGTGCGGGCCGGCAAGCCCCTCTCCGAGCTCATGGCCTCCAGCAGGCACTTCCCGCCGATGGTGGTGCAGATGGTCTCGATAGGGGAGGAGACCGGCAACCTCGATGAGATGCTTGAAAAGGCGGCCCAGTATTACGACCAGGAGGTGGACAGCTCCATAAGGAACCTGACCACGGCCCTTGAGCCGATACTGCTCTCCTTCCTCTTCGGCATGGTGCTCTTCCTCGCGCTGGCGATATTCCTGCCGATGTGGGACATGGTAAAGCTGGTAAGGGGGTGACATTGTCTCCATCCGTCCGGAACATGCATAGCGAGCGCCCAGCCCGTAGCTTGGCTAGCGGGGGTCAAGCGAGCGAATCGGATATGGATACTTCCTTACATGTCGAAGATTCCCGCGGAAAAGCCGCGGGGAGCTTCAATGGGCAGGCGTTGCCGGTGAATGAACGCGGGAGGACGCTCTTCGAGGCCCTGCTGACGCTCATCCTCGTCTCGGTCTTCCTGCTCATAGCCATTGACAGGTACGCCTCATCCGTGCGCAGGGTAAAGGAAGTCGCCCTCACGGTAGAGCTTAACACCATGAGGAGCGCGATAAATTACTTCGCGATTATTAACGGAAGGCTCCCGGAATCCCTCAAGGAGCTTACCTCGCGGGATATCCTGGTCATGAAAAAGGACATCACGGGCAAGGACTACACCGTCATGATAATCGGCAAGTACGTGGAATCGATGTC
>JACRLF010000101.1 GCA_016235365.1 Deltaproteobacteria bacterium
ATTTGTACCATCGCTTCTGTCCGTCGCAGTATAATACATAGCATGCGAATAGGCATTACCATTCTCTGGATTTATGAATTCGCCACGGATAACAGATGGGTCGCAGGTGAAATAACTATCCCATTTGCCGGTCCCCCATGTCGGCCATAGAACAGTTTGAATATCCGACCACTGACCTGTATCAAAATTGTAGCGACGGTAAAAAACTACATCGGTTGAGACTGTTGTGCCAGGCACATTACCATATCCACACCACCAAAAATTCTGGACGTTACCTTCCTGGTACATTGATACTGCGTAGTCGTAACCATTACGACTGAACAATGTTCCACCAGGTAGTTGAAAACCGGCTTGTATCTCTGTCGCAGAATAAAGAATACCTAACGCAATGACAAAGATAAAGAAACTGAACCGACACCCAATGGAATATCTTACTTTATATTGCCATCTTTTCAAAAAGACATACATTTTTTCCTCCTTTTCCGATTCCGATAGTTAAGACAACAAGTCTGAACCAACCAGGAATTCTCCTTAGTCCGGCCACATATCCATTATACCATCTTATACTGACCCTTCGAAGCGTAGCCTCTATCTCACCACAAATGGCGGGATATTTGGCAGGTTCTTTCGCATCCGGTCATTTCCGCGCCAGACAACTATCTTTGTGTGAGCGTTGCACGGTCGCGCACAGGATACGTTGAATTTAAAATCTTCGTAATATCAACATCCCAAGCTAAATGTTTATCATATGGAGCGCATTTACGCGCCACCACGCTTACACCCAGATTCGCGGGTTGTTTATGAAGCTGTTGCATTGCCTTTTCATGACCAAAGGGTAGAATGGAACAGGGAAGACCTTCATCATTCTTTATAATTTCAAATCCCGTTGATGAATTCAGGAGAACTTTAAAGGCCTCCTTGGAATACCTCCAAAAATCCCAAGGGGTGGCATGAGAGGGCCAGGTCGGGTGCGTGGCAATAAATAGGAGCCCTCCTGTCTTCATTACCCTGTTAAGTTCAAGGATAACCTTCCATGGCATGGCAAGATGCTCAAAAACAGAAACGGACATTACGGCGTCGAAGCGCTCTTCTGGAAAATATTTTGAAAGACAATGGCCATCTCCTACAACATCAACCCCTTCACCCGGATGAATATCAAATCCAATATATTCTTCATAGCCGGTAAAGGAAGCTTTTACATTTCCATTTCTCGCGCCCAGTTCCAGGATGCGGTATTTTTCCAGCTTATTGACTTCCTGTCTAAAGAAACTGAAATTTGCATGATAGGGGTCTTGAAAAGTATCGCGTTGATAGTATGGCCCGACGACAATGTCCCGGAACAAGGCCGTTCTCTCCTTTTGAATAGGGAGCATCTTCAACAGGTTTTTGAATGATTGAAATAATTTCATTTAAGGAACCTCTGATTAATTCCTTGGTTCGTCATTGCGAGCGTAGCGAAGCAATCTCATCTTTTGATAAATCAATAACTTGGAGATTGCTTCGTCGCGTGCGCTCCTCGCAATGACATCGAAAAAAAAATTAATCAGAGCTTCCTTAATTTATTCGGGATTCTCATTTATCGCTTTTATAACTTCTAATAAAAAACAGCGGCTCGACACGCGTAAATAAAACCTCTCTCCTTACGATACCCTGTGGCTTACTTGGGCGCTCGCCGTGTGTTTTCGGGCCTTACTGCACATGCACCTTTATCTTGCCCTGTTTCTTTTCTTCCCTTGTCTTGGGCACCGTTATCTTGAGCACCCCGTCCTTGTAGCCGGCCTTCACCCCTTCGTTGTCTACAGTGTACGGGAGGCTGAACTCCCTGTGGAACGCCCCGTAGAAGCGCTCCATCCTCTGGTAGTTCTCCTCGCCTAAGTTCCTGCCCTGCTTTCGTTCGCCCTTGAGCACCAGGGTGTTGTCATGTATCTCTATCATCACGTTGTCGACGTCGACGCCGGGAAGCTCGGCCTTGAGCACTATGTGGTCCTCGCTCTCGTATATGTCCACCGGAGGGTACCATGCGTTGCCCGATATGCCGGGGGAGCCCTTGTACTTCAAAAGCGTCTCGTCAAAGATGCGGCTCATCCGCTCCTGAAGGGTCAGAATGTCCTTAAACGGATCCCATTTTGTAGGGGCCACACAGACCTCCTCTGTCCTGTATTTCCAGGACCGTGCGTTGTATGAAACCACCCGGGCTTGAGACCCATAGGGGTTTCAGAACGTTAAAAGAGTGAAACGACCCCGGCTTGAGACCCACGGGGGCTTCAGAACGTTAAAAAACGCGGACGCTTTTAATGTATTTTATAATCGGCATTTTGTCAAGGACGTTCGGTACTTGTCAGGCCCCGGCGGGCTCCGTGGCCTTGTCGAAGGTCAGGCGCCCGTCCTTATAATCTATCAGCACCCTGTCGTCCGCGCCGAACTCGCCGTCAAGGAGCTTAAGGGCAAGGGCGTCCTGCACCTCCTTCTGCAGGAGCCTCTTCAACGACCGCGCGCCGAAGACCGGGTCGTACCCGGCCTCGGACAGATGTACCTTGGCCCTGTCGGTAAGGGTTATCTCCATGTTCCTGTCTTTCAGGAGCCTCTTGAGCCTCTCAAGCTGTATCTCCACGATGCTCTGCATATACTCCCTCGTAAGGGGGTGGAATATGATTATATCGTCGACCCTGTTGAGGAACTCCGGCTTGAACGTCGCCCTGAGGACCTCGGTGACGCGCTTCCTTATCTCTTCATACTCCTTGTCGCCGAGCTCGGTTATGTACTGGCTGCCGGTGTTCGAGGTCATTATTATGACGGTGTTCTTGAAGTCCACCGTCCTGCCGTGGCCGTCGGTAAGCCTCCCGTCGTCGAGTATCTGGAGGAGGAGGTTGAATACCTCGGGGTGGGCCTTCTCTATCTCGTCGAAGAGGATGACCGAGTACGGCCTCCTCCTCACGGCCTCTGTGAGATACCCTCCCTCCTCATACCCGACGTATCCGGGAGGGGCGCCGATGAGCCTGGCGATGGAGTGCTTCTCCATGAACTCGCTCATGTCTATCCTGACCATCGCGCGCTCGTCGTCAAATAGGAACTCGGCAAGGGCCCTTGCCGTCTCGGTCTTGCCCACTCCCGTGGGGCCGAGGAATATGAAAGAGCCTATGGGGCGGTTTACGTCCTGTAGCCCGGCGCGCGCCCTCCTTACTGCGTTGGACACGGACTTCAACGCAACGTCCTGGCCCACGACCCTCTTTCTCAGCCCCTCCTCCATCTTAAGGAGCTTTGCCCTCTCGCCTTCGAGCATCCTTGAGACCGGGATGCCGGTCCACCTCGACACTATCTGCGCGATATCCTCGCCGTCGACCTCTTCCTTGAGCATCCTCTTGTGGTTCTGGAGGTCGAGCAGCTTTTTATCGTCCTCCTCGAACTGCTTCTTCAGCTCGGATAAACGGCCGTACTTAAGCTCCGCCGCCTTGCCGAGGTCCCCGACCCTCTCGGCCTGGGCCGAGAGGAGCTTCGCCTCCTCCATCTTCTTCTTGGTATCCTGGATCCGAGTTATTATCTCCTTCTCCTTCCGCCAGTGGAGCTTGAGCTTCATGCTCTCCTCCTTGAGCCCGGAGAGCTCCTTTTCTATCTTCTCAAGCCTCTCGAGGGAGACCCTGTCGGTCTCCTTCAAAAGGGCCTGCTTCTCTATCTCGAGCTGGATCATCCGCCTCTCTATCTGGTCTATCTCGGTCGGCATGCTGTCTATCTCGATCCTCAGGCGCGAGGCCGCCTCGTCCATAAGGTCTATGGCCTTGTCCGGCAGGAACCTGTCGGCTATGTACCTGTTGGAGAGCGTGGCGGCCGCCACGATCGCCGAGTCGGCGATCCTCACCCCGTGGTGGACCTCGTAGCGCTCCTTGAGCCCCCTCAATATGGCTATCGTGTCCTCCACCGTCGGCTCCCCGACAAATACCGGCTGGAACCTCCTTTCGAGGACCGCGTCCTTTTCTATGTGCTTCCTGTACTCATCGATGGTCTTAGCCCCGACGCACCGCAGCTCGCCTCTTGCAAGGGCGGGCTTGAGCATGTTGGAGGCGTCCATCGCCCCCTCCGCGGCCCCGGCGCCTACAAGGGTGTGTAGCTCGTCTATAAAGAGCACCACAGAGCCCTGGGCCTCGTTTATCTCGCGCATGAGCGCCTTGAGCCTGTCCTCGAACTCCCCCCTGTACTTTGTGCCCGCTATAAGGGCGCCGAGGTCGAGCGCCAGGAGCCGCTTGTTCTTGAGCGTCTCGGGCACGTCCCCGCTCACTATCCTCTGGGCCAGCCCCTCCACGATGGCGGTCTTGCCGACCCCGGCCTCGCCTATGAGGACGGGGTTGTTCTTGGTGCGCCTGGAGAGCACCTGTATGACCCTTCTTATCTCGTCGTCCCTGCCTATGACCGGGTCGAGTTTGTTCGACCTCGCAAGCTCGACCAGGTCCCTGGTATACTTTGTGATAGCCTGGTATTTCTCCTCCGGTATCTGGTCCGTGACCCTCTGCGTCCCCCTTACCGATTGAAGGGCCTTCAATATTGCGTCCCTCGTAACGCCGTGGCTGGAGAGTATCCTCGATGCCTCGGAGCCCTTTTCAGAGACTACCGCGACCAGGATGTGCTCCACGGAGACGAACTCGTCCTTCATCTCCTTTGCAACCTTGAACGCGGCGTCGAGGACGGTCTTGAGCCTCTGGGAGATGAAGGTCTCGGCAGTTGCGCCGTAGACCTTCGGCGCCTTATCGATGACGTCCTCAAGCTGCGACTTGAGGAGCCCGGTATTCGCCCCTATCCTCTGGAGTATCGGGGTTGTTAGCCCGCCCTCCTGAACGACGAGCGCGAGCAGCAGGTGCTCTACGCCGACCTCCTGCTGCTCCTTTGACTCGGCGATGCGCTGGGCCTCCTGGATGGCCTCCTGCGATTTTATCGTAAACCTGTCAAGCCTCATAACGTCTCCTCGCGTCTGTGCGGATAAAGGCGGTTTTTAAGCTAAAACCCTTTTTAAGAGGCACCCTTAATAATGTAGGCTCCGAAAGGGGTTTTGTCAAGGAGTGGGGGTTGGACTTGACAACGGCTTTGGCCCCGGCCCGGGTCCGCTCCCCTCTATTGCCTTTTGCCTCGGGATGTCTTATAAATAGGAGATGACCCTTGATATACTGAACAGGCCCGAGGCAGAGGCCCTGAGCGCGTTAAAAGGGCTCGGCTTCCTCGATGCAAGGGCGGCGTTGAAGAACCTGTTGCTCATGACCTCCGGCGCAGCGCACCGGCGCGCCGGGGAGATATTGAAGTCCGCCGCAGACTCCCCCTCCCCTGACAGCGCCCTCAATAACCTCGAGTCCGTCTTAAGGGAGCTTCCCGAAGGGCTCCTTGAAAAGACCGTCAACGATATCGCCGCGCTCAGGGACCTCATCTACATATGCGGCTCCTCGCGCCTTCTCTCAAGCACCATCTCGCAGAACCCCGAATACCTCCGGTGGCTCTTTTTTGATGGCGGGCTCTCGGAGACCAGGGATTTCAGCGCCTTTAGATCGGGGCTCGACGATCTCGCGCGCGGGGCAGGGTCTGTAGAGGGCATATGCAAGGGACTCCGGGTCTACAAGCAGAAGGAGTACCTGAGGATAGGCGCAAGGGACCTGCTCCGGGTAGCCCCTGTCGAGGAGACCACGCGGGAGCTGTCCGACCTCGCCGCCGCCTCGCTCGATTGCGCCGTGGAGTTCTCGCTCTCCGAGCTTAAAAAGGGCTACGGCAGGCCCATCTGCTCCGGTGAAGACGAATCTGTCAAGGAGGCGGAGTTCACGGTAATAGGCATGGGCAAGCTCGGGGGCAGGGAGCTTAACTTCTCCTCGGACATAGACATCATCTATATATACTCTTCCGACAAGGGCGAAACCGAGGGCGTGGCCGGGAGCGAAGCAAGCCGCATAAGCCTCCACGCCTTTTTCGTAAAACTCTCCACGATGGTGAATAAGCTCATCGGCTCAAGAACCGAGGACGGGATGGTATTCAGGATAGACCTTGATCTCAGGCCCGAAGGCCGCGGCGGGGACATGGCCAACTCGTTGAGGAGCGCCGAGATATACTACGAGTCCTGGGGCCAGTCCTGGGAGAGGGCCGCCATGATAAAGGCCAGGGTAGTTGCCGGAAGCAGGGCGCTCGGTGAGGCGTTCCTCTCCATGATACGGCCGTTTGTCTTCAGGAAGTACCTCGACTTCACGGCCATAGAAGAGATAAAGTCGATGAAGGAGCGAATAGACCTGAGCCTGCTCCGAAAAAACTCCGAGGCCATAGACGTCAAGCTCGGCGCGGGCGGCATACGCGAGATAGAGTTCTTCTGCCAGGCGCTCCAGCTCATACACGGCGGCAGGGACGCCGGTATCAGGGGAAAAAACACCCTGAAGACCATAGACAGGCTCCTATTAAAGGGCTACATAAAAGAGGACGAGGCCGCCAGCCTCAGGCAGGGGTATGTATTTCTGAGGAACCTCGAACACAGGATACAGATAGTGGAGGGCAGGCAGACCCAGGCGATGCCCGCGAGGGCGGAAGAGCTTGAGAGGCTCGCAAGGATGATGGGGTTTAAAGACACGGCGGGCAAGCTGGCGAGCGCCCTCTTCCTCGAGGAGTACAGGAAGAGGACCGCCTTTGTTCACGAGGTCTACAGGTCGCTCTTCTACAGGGCGGGCGGCAAAGAGGAGCCCGAGGAGGTGCTTGAGCTTTTTTCCCCGGATATGACCGGAGAGGAGGCCGGGGCACGGTTAGAGAGGCTCGGGTTCAAAGACCCGGCAACGGCGTGGAAGAACCTCTCGCTCCTTAAGACCAGGCCCCCCTATGCGCGCCTGAGCGCCAAGGCGCGGATGCTTCTGCAAAAGCTCGCCCCGGGGTTTGTATCGCTATCCGCAGCCTCTCCGGACCCGGACAGGGCGCTCGCGCACCTTGAGCGTTTCATCTCTTCCGTGGGGGCGCGCACGGCGTTTTATTCGCTCCTTGCGGAAAACCCTCCGGTGTGCGAGGAGCTTGTCCGGCTCTTCGGGACCTCCGTATTCCTCTCTAAGGAGTTGATAGAGCGCCCGGAGAGCCTGGATATGCTCCTTTCAAAAGAGTTGGCCCTGCCCTATAAGCGCAGGGCCGGGTTTTTCGACGAGTTCGCCGAGGGGCTTGAGAGGGCCGCGGATTACGAGGAGAGGCTCGACCTGCTGAGGCGCATCAAGGGCCTGGAGATATTCAGGATAGGGATAAACGGGATACTCGGCAACCTAAGCCCCGGACAGGTGTCCGCGCAGATAACCTTCCTTGCCGAGGCGGCGATCGAGACGGCCTTAAAGATATCCTGCCAGGAGCTTGCAAGGACGCACGGAGAGCCCCTGGGGGCGCGCTTTTCCGTCATAGGGCTCGGCAAGCTCGGAGGAAAGGAGCTCATCTACGGGTCCGACCTCGACATCATCTTCGTCTATGAGGACGGGGGCGCCGGTTCCACGGATGGGCGCAGACCGATATCGAACCACGAGTTCTTCGTAAAACTCGCCCAGAGGACCATCAGCGCGCTCACCCTGAGGACGAGGGAGGGTTTCGCCTTCAACGTCGATACGAGGCTTCGCCCCTCCGGCAGCGCGGGGGCGCTCGTGATATCGAAGGACGCCCTCCTAAAGTACCACAGGGAGAAGACCCAGGTCTGGGAGCGCCAGGCCTTTACAAAGGCGCGCCCCGTGGCAGGGGACCTGGCCCTCGGCTTTGAAGCGCTCAAGGGGCTCGAGGATATACTGTACTCAAAGCCGCTCGTTGCCGACGATGTCGACGAGATGCTCCGGATAAGGAAGAGGATGGAGCTGGAAATTGCCAAAGAGGGCCCGGACAGGTATAATATAAAGACCGGGCGCGGGGGCCTTGTCGATATCGAGTTCCTGGCGCAGGCCCTGCAGCTCAAATACGGCATGGAAAAAAAGGGGCTGCGAACCCTCTATACTCTGAAGGCGCTCTGGAGGCTCTTTAAAGAGGGCCTCCTGCCGGAGGACGAGTACCTCTTTTTGAAAGAGGCCCATCTCTTCTACAGGCTCCTTGAGATGCAGCTGAGGATAGTGCGCGACAGGCCCGAGGGCTATCTCATCAGGGGTTCGGAGGAGCTCTCCACGCTCGCCAGGAGGACCGGGTACTCGGGCAAAGAGGCGGCCGAAGCGCTCCTGAAAGATTATCTGCGCTACTCTGGCAAGGTAAGGGAAATATATCTTAAGACCCTTGAGGGGATCAAGGGCGTCTGAAAATGCGTGGCGGGCGGACTCAACTCGGCCTGTGTCGCGG
>JACRLF010000098.1 GCA_016235365.1 Deltaproteobacteria bacterium
ATGAAGATCCTGCGCACCCCTTTCTCGTCCTTTGCCCTCCCCTCCCCGGCCCCGCCGGAACTGCCCTTCAGCCCGGATACCGACACCATACGCAGGGTGCTGCGCGAGAACTCCATGAGCCTGCACGGGGTGAGCCTTTAGCAGGCTGTTTAATGCCGGCCTCGCCGCTTTGCCGGAAGATTGCCCGCCCAGGCCGCGGTTGCCTGCCCAAGCCGCGCATAACGGACCCGGCGTCCGCCGTCAGTAAAACCGCGGGGCCTGATTTTTTCGCTTGACATTGTTTCAAAATTTCGCAATAATGCAAATATGAAGAAGGAAGTATTCGAACTGCAGGCCGAGATATGCAAGACCCTGGCCAACCCGAAGCGGCTCGAGATCATCTCCATCCTTAAGGACGGCGAGCTTTCCGCCGGGGACCTCGTGGAGCGGCTCGGCATAACCAAGGCCAACGTCTCGCAGCACCTGGCGGTATTGAGGCAGAGAAGGGTCGTAACGGCCAGACGCGCCGGGGTCAACATCTACTACCGGATAAATAACCCGAAGATAGTCGAGGCGTGCTCCCTCATGAATGCCGTCCTCATGGAGCAGATAGAGGAGACAAAACGCCTGGCAAAGAGGCTTAAAAAGTAAGGCCGCTCAAGTCCCGCCGCAGGGGCGCCCTCCGGCTTAATCTTATAAGGATTATCGGGCGCCTGCCCTGCAAAGGACGGAAAAGAAGGGTATAATCAGTGACGAATCGGCATGACCGGACGCTAAACCCGCAAAAAGATAAATCAGGAGGTACTGATCATGGACATAGAGAGGTCTTTAAGGATAATAGCCGGAATTTTCATCATCGCCTCGCTCGTGCTTTCAAGGGTCCACTCCGAGTACTGGCTCCTCTTCACCGCGTTCGTGGGGCTAAACCTGTTCCAGTCGTTCTTTACGAACTGGTGCCCGATGATGTGGCTCCTCAAGTCGCTCGGCGCAAAGAGCTGTTGCCGGCCCTCTTAAAAGAGGCAGGTCTCATTATCCGCCGGGAGCCCGCACACAGCGCTTGTTGATTTCGGTAACTATAAGTCTTTGAACATGCATAGCGAGCGTATCCCCCGCAACTTGTTGCGGGGGCAAGCGAGCGAATAGAAATAGATACTTCCTTAATATGTCGAAGATTCCCTGCGGCAAGCCGCGGGAAGCTTCAAGGGGGTCTGGGGGAAACTTTCTATAGAAAGTTTCCCCCAGAAAACCCATTTTCAGCGCACGTCTAAACCGAGGAGGTGGGGATATGGCAAAGGTCGTCATCATCGGCGCTTCCACAGGCGGGCTCCCGGCGGCGTATGAGATGAAGCAGGCCCTCGACGCTTCGCACCAGGTGACGGTGATATCCAACACCGAGGACTTTCACTTCATACCTTCAAACCCGTGGGTTGCGGTGGGGTGGAGGAAACGCAAGGACATAAGTTTTCCTCTGCGGCCCTGCCTTGAGAAAAAGGGTATCGTCCTTATCGCGGAGGCGGCCCAAAGGATAGACCCGCAAAAAAACGAGGTCACGACGGCGGCTGGGACCGTGGTTCCCTACGATTACCTCTTGATAGCCACGGGGCCTAAACTCGCCTTTGAAGAGGTCGAGGGGCTCGGCCCCGAGAAAAACACCCTGTCCGTATGCACGGTAGACCACGCGGAGAGGGCATATGACCAGTACCTTAAGTTCATCGAGGACCCGGGCCCGGCGATAGTAGGGGCCGCACAGGGCGCATCCTGCTTCGGCCCGGCCTATGAGTTCAGCTTCATACTCGACGCGGACCTGCGGGAGAAAAAACTACGCAAGAAGGTCCCGATGACCTTCATAACCCCGGAGCCCTATATCGGGCACATGGGCCTTGCCGGGGTCGGGGACTCCAAAAGCCTGCTCGAGCACGAGTTCAGGGAGCGGCATATAAGCTGGCTTACGAACGCGAGGATAAAGAGGGTGGAGCGGGGCAGGATGGTTGTGGAGGTCCTCGGCGAGGGCGAAAAGGAGCTCCCGTTCAAGTACTCGATGATAATCCCTTCCTTCAAGGGAGTGGACGCGGTAGCCGGTGTCGAGGGGCTCTGCAACCCCAAGGGCTTCGTTATGGTAGACGCCCATCAGAGGTCGCCCAGATACCCCAACATCTACTCCGTAGGGGTGTGCATCGCCATAGCGCCTCCGGAAGCAACGCCTCTTCCGGTTGGCGTTCCAAAGACCGGCTTCATGATCGAGAGCATGGTGGCTGCCGCGGTTCAGAACATAAAGGCGTCCATAAAAGGAGAGCCGGTCTGCGCAAAAGCCACATGGAACGCGATCTGCCTTGCGGATATGGGCGACACCGGCGTGGCGTTCGTGGCAATACCGCAGATGCCGCCGCGCGATGTGACCTGGGCAAAGAAGGGCCGTTGGGTTCACCTCGCCAAGGTCGGGTTCGAGAAATATTTCCTTCGCAAGATGAAAAAAGGCATCAGCGAGCCATTCTATGAGAAGACAATCCTCAAAGCATTGAAGATAAGGAAGATTGAATAGCCTGATGAAAGTCTCTTCGGGAATTCAGCCAGGAATATTTTATGCCCCTTTGGGACCCAAAAGCCTATGACGCCTGGTACGAAACCCCGCTCGGAAAGGCATCGGGCAGGCTTGAGCGAGAACTCATTTTTTCGATGATGGAAATAGATACTTCCTTATATATCGAAGATTACGCGCGGCTATGCCCGGAGGAGCTTCAATCATCGCTTGAAAGGGCGGGTTTCAGGGACATAAAGGCCGGCGCCTGCCTCTTTTTTCTCCCGATAAACTCCGAATTTACCCCGGCTTCTCAGGAGTTCATGAGCGGCTCGGGAGAAGGTTATTCCCGGAAGCCGGGGCATTCCTGGTTGCGGTTGCAACAAAGGCGTAAGTCCGAATCAACTAAATTCTCCTGGTAGCGGGTTGCCATGAAAAAATTTTCCCTTGTCGAATTCTCGGTCGGACATCCCAGGCTCGTCGTCGCTATAGCCGTGCTCATCACTCTGGGATTCCTTACGCAGTTCCCCAAGATAAGGACGGACACGAACCCCAAGAACATGCTTCCGCCGACTTCGGACGTAAGGGTCTGGAATGACGAGGTCGAAAAGACCTTCGGGCTTTACGAAGACATGATTGTAGTCGGCATAGCGAATGAGGCCGGCATCCTTAACGAAGGGACGCTCGGGAAGGTCGTTCATATTACGGATGAAGCCCTCAGGATAAAGGGCGTCGCCGCAAGGGATGTGAACTCGTTTTCGACCATCACCAATGTAACGGCTGAGGCCGGGGTCCTTAGGATCGCCCCCCTTATGGCGGAGCCGCCCGCCGGCCCTGATCTGGAAAACCTCAGAAAAAACCTTTTTGAAAACCCTCTCTTCGTAAACAGGATCATCTCCGCGGACGGCAAGACCACCGCCGTCTATATCCCGCTTGAGAAGGGCGCAAACGGCAAGGAAATAGCGGACAGGCTTAGGGACATAGTCAACAAGGAGGGAGGGCCGGAAAAGTACTATATCACGGGAGACCCTGTTGCGAGGGACACCTTCGGCTCCGAGATGTTCAAGTTGATGGGCATCTTCTCGCCGATCTCGGGGATGGTGATGTTCGCCGCCGCCTGCATAATGTTCAGGAGCTTTCTTTTCCCCGTATTTATAATGATGCCGGCCATGATGATCATAATCTGGAGCATGGGGCTTCTTATAGGCATGGGCTTTCCTATCCATATCATGAGTTCGATGAGCCCGGTTTTTCTCATGGCGATAGCGACCGACAGCATTCACATATTCAATGAATTTTATTTCAGGTGCCGCGAAAAAAAAGATAAAAGGGCCGCGATAATCGAGACCATGAAGGCCGTAGGGACCCCGCTCATCTATACCGATATAACTACAGCCGCCGGCTTCGCCTCGCTGCTTTTCGCGAATATAATCCCTGTCAAGGTCTTCGGCTTCGGCATCGCCTTCGGAACCCTTGCATTGCTCCTTTCGAGCTTCACCCTCGTCCCGGCATTGCTGACTCTTATCGACATTGAAAAGCTTAAATCCGCGTATGAGAAAGAGGATATAAGAGTAAGCAAGACGTCCTTTTTCCTTCAGAGGCTCGGCGGCCTCGGCACAGGGAGGCCGAAGACGGTTGCCGTCATTGGCTTGATACTTTGCATTGTCGCCATCATAGGAATAACAAAGATAACGGTAAACAACAACATGGTCGAATGGTTTAAGAAGGATAGCGACGTCCGCACCGCGGATTCGGTCATAAACAGGGCGCTCGGAGGCACATCCCTCGGTTACGTGGTAGCCATATCGGATGAGGACGGCTATATGAAGACACCGGAGGCCATGAGGTACATAGAGGGGCTCCAGAGGCATCTTGAAGGGCTGCCTGCCGTCGGCAAGACCAGCTCTGTCGTGGATTACGTAAAGAGGATAAACAGGGTCCTCCACGACGACGACCCTAAATACGACACGGTCCCTGACTCAAAGGATGAGATAGGCCAGTATCTCTTCCTTTTCAGCATGTCCGCGAAGTCCTCCGACCTCGACAACGTCGTTGATTATCCGTTCGGAAAGGCTAATATCTGGGTTCAGCTTAAATCATGGGATGTCGCCGCCATGAGAAGCGTCATTGAGGCGGCAAATGAATACAAGGCATCGCATCCCGAAAAATTCGAGCTTAAGCCCGCCGGCACAGCCTACTTCAACCTGGTCTGGAACGATGATGTCCTCTGGGACATGCTCAAGGGGTTTATCGTTGCCCTGATCGCGGTATTCATAATACTCGCCTTCAACTTCAGGTCTGTAAAATGGGCTGTAGTCGGGTATGTTCCGCTTCTTTTCACGATACTTCTCATATACGGCGCAGTCGGGTATATGGGCAAGGATTTTGATATGCCCATCTCGGTCTTAAGCTGCCTGTCACTCGGCATGGCGGTGGATTTTGCCATCCATTTTATCAGCAGGTTAAGGCAGAGACTCACTGAAACCGGCTATGGGAATCCCCATGAGACCAAGCCTCTGATAGAGGCCCTCCTCTGGACCGCCGCGAGGCCGGGCAAGGGCATAATGCGTAACGCCGTTCTCTTCGCTTCGGCGTTCTCGGTCATGCTATTCGCTCCCCTTACGCCGTACATAACCGTCGGGGCCTTTATCGTGAGCATGATGATCTTAAGCGCTATACTAACCATGATCTATCTTCCGGCCATGATCGTGCTATTCAGACGCCGGCTTTTTGGAGGTGGTTGAACATGCATAGCGAGCGCATTCCCCGCTAGCCAAGCTGCGGGGAGCTTCAATAGTTTGAATACGCCTTTTGCAGAAAGGCGGCGGTTTGATCCATGTAAAAAAAGGAGGTCTTATAATGCTCAGATATCTGGTTTTGCTTCTTGCCATCCTAATGCCGCTCAAGTCATTAGCCATCACGCCCGAGGAGGTGATGAAAAACTCGCAGGCGGCTTTTCTCTACCCGGGCAGGGACTTCAAGGCAAGGGTGGTGATGAGGCTTATAAGCAAATCCGGTTCCGTCAGGACAAGGGAGCTTACGATGCTCCGCAAGAACTACGGAGAGACCGGAGGAGACCAGAAGTACTTCATGTATTTTTTCCAGCCGGCCGACGTGAAGGACATGACCTTCATGGTCTACAAATACCCGGGGAGGGACGACGACCGCTGGCTCTTCATCCCGGCGCTGAACATGGTAAGGAGGATCGCGGCGCAGGACAGCCGTTCAAGTTTCGTTGGCTCCGACTTCACGTACGAGGACGTCTCGGGCAGGGACTTAGCCGATGACTCGCACGAAATTGTAGGAGAGGAAAAATTAGGAGGGGCGGACTGTTTCGTCGTCAAGAGCACGCCGAAGGCCGGGGACACGGACTACAGTCACAAACTCTCATGGATGGACAAAAAGACCTTCCTGCCATTGAAGGAAGAGTACTTTGATAAAAGGGGAGACCTTTACAAGGTCTTTACCGCCGAGGAGATAAAGGATGTTAATGGGTTCCCGACCATCGTGAAAAGAACCATGAAAAATCTCCAGAGCGGACATTCAACGGAAACTGCCTTCACGAAGGTTGACTACAACATGGGGATAGAGGACAGCCTCTTTACCGAACGGTACTTGAAGCAGCCGCCCAGGAAGTGGATAGAGTGAGCGCGGGACAACCTTGAGCATGATAAGGATACTTCTATACGCCTGCCTTGCCACGTTAGTCCTCGTCGCCCAAAAGGCATATGCCGGGGATTTCTCGATTCATGGATTTTTGCAGGGCAATTACTCTCTTGGAATAGAGACCTCTAACCCGGACGGCGGAGACCTCAAGTGGGCCGAGGAAAGGGGGCAGTTGAAATTGGAAGGCGCACAGGAGGCGCTCCGCCTGTTCCTCAAGACAGATGTATCTTTTGATCATCTGAACGAAAACGGTGAGTTCGAGCTGAGGGAAGCGTACCTCGACCTTACGCAGAAAAGGTGGGACTTGAGGGTCGGCAGGCAGATAGTCACCTGGGGCCTCGGCGATCTTATATTCATAAACGACATATTCCCGAAGGACTATGAGGCGTTCTTCTCAGGGAGGCCCCTTGAGTACCTGAAAAAAGGCACGGACGCGATAAAGGCCGGGTTCTACCCTGATATAGCCTCCTTTGAGCTGGTCATAATCCCTTTTTTTGAACCGAACAATTTTCCCGATTCAAACAGGTTCTGGATGTACGACCCCATGCCCGGCGTGACGAACAGGGTTCAAAAGGAGCCTGCCTCAAACATCAGGAATACGGAGGCGGCGCTGAGGGTTTACCGTGATATAGCCGGTTTCGATGCCTCAATATATGCGTACAAAGGCTTTTACAGGTCGCCTTCTATGGTCCCGGACAGTTTCACCTCTCCAACGAGGATAGAGCTCATATACCCGGAACTCTCGGTTTACGGGGTGAGCCTGCAGAGGAGCGCATTTGGAGGCATTGCAGGTTTTGAAGCAGGCTATTATGATTCATTGGATGACAGGAGCGGCACAGACCCCCTCATCCCTAATTCCCAGACCCGTTTTCTTTTAAGCTACCAGCGGCAGGTAATCGAGGACTTTAGCGTGACTGTCCAATATTATGGAGAGTACACGCATGACTATGCGGAATACGAAAGTACCAGGATAGCGGCTTTCCCGAAGGAGCCGAGGTTCAGGGACCTCGCGTCCATTCGGCTGACATACCTTATCATGCACCAGAACATGAGGCTTCAGTGGTTCTCCTTCTGGTCTCCCGTGGACAGGGACTATCTTTTGAACCCGGAGGTCAGATACAACTTCACGGACCATGTCTGGGCGGCCCTGGGCGCTAACGTCTTCGGCGGAAAGAAAGATACGACCCAGTTCGGCTCTCTCGACAAAAACGACAACATGTACATGCAGGCGCGGTATGAGTTTTAAAACCGCTTTATGGAATGCGGGGTATTCAAAAACAGGAGCCCCGCGCCGGACAGCAAATGACGCATGTCGTCCGCACGGTCTCTATTCCCCTGTTAAGACCGGCTTGTAAAATACTTGTTCCTGTTGAAGATGGAACGAAGGGAGGGTATTGAGATGAAACGGTTTTTGATCGCGTCGCTGGCCTCTTTGATTATCGGGGTGCCGGCCCTGGCCGGTCTTGGGCGGGCAGAGGCGGCTGAAAAGGACATGCCCGTCCAGAGCCCCCTCAAGGATGAGATGCAGACCCTGAACGCGGTCTTTCAGAAGGTGGTCACGGCCGTCTCCCTCGGGGACGGCGAGGCCGTCACGAGGGCGCTCGAAGCGATGCACGGCAAGGAAGAGCGGACCGCCGAGGCGCTCCATTCAGGTGCCGTGAGGCCCCCTAAGAACGCCGATAAGCTCGATGAGTTCGAGAGGCTGGACAGAAAATTCCACAAAGAGCTCGACCTCCTCGCGTCCGCGGCCCGCAAAAACGACCGGCAGAAGATGCTCACGCTGACAAAGAGGCTCCTTGACGGCTGCGTGGAATGCCACTCCGCGTTCAGGAGGTAGGACGCCCTGCCATTACTCCGCGGGGCGCGTTATTCGTCAACAAACGGCAAGGAAAAACATAAGGCCGAGTTCGCGCTGTAATTACGCTGTAGGGACGCGTTGTTCGTCAACCGTTGTTACAGGCCTATCTTTCTGCGCAACGCCAACCCTGCAAGACCCGAGCCGAGCAGGAGCAGTGTGCCCGGTTCTGGGACAGCGGCATTATGGTTTATGAAGTCCCAGTTGGCGTAATCTGTGAGGGACCCCGCCCCGTTATAGTTCATGGTTACCCAATCACGGAGGGCCGTCTGCTCGTATGCATAGAACTCCACGCTGAACGGCACCGTGGCGAAGGTTTCATCGAAGCTCATCCCGAAGACCAGCTCATCCCTCACCGAGCCGGAAGCGCCGATTGCATTAGCCGAGGTAAATGCGCCGCCCCAGTCGGCAACGGGATTGTAGCTGAAGTCCCTGAAGTCCGAAAAGCCGGGGATTGCAAAGGCCGGGTCTGTAGAAGTTGCGCTGAGCGTATCAAAGTTCCCGACGGAACCTTCCGAGAAGTCAACCATCATAGACGCCTGTGAACGTGTGGGGGCTGTGAGTATCCCCATGAGCGCTATTAGAATCGCGGCAGATAGACAGCGTATAATCTTCATCGTATCCCCTCCTCAGTTTAGAAAGTTTAGAAAAGTAATTTTCCTTAAAGCCCAGGCTGCGGGGAGTCCGCTCTCCATGCCTGTTGAAGCGATTGAGCCCGTTCCAAAAGATAAAAAATCCACGACAGTGATGCCGATTATCAATCGCCATAATCAATTGAGAACCTATTGATTTTTAAGATGGTTTTATTTAATTTTTTTGGAGGGGGTCATTTTTTTGTCGCTCGGTTTTAATAAAATTGTCAAAATATTTTACATCCGCCTATCAAATATAAGACCCTGAATAAGTGAAAATTCAAATAAATAACTTTAATATCAATAGGTTAAGAGTGTTTACAGGAGTGTAAAAAATATCGACAACTTCTTTATATCTTTAAAAAAATCTTACACCGTTCAATACGGCGGTTTTCTCGTTGATCCGGCCATTGAAGATTCCCCGCGGCAAGCTGCGGGGAATCTTCGACATGTAAGGAAGTATCTATATCCGATTCGCTCGCTTGACCCTAAGCGGGTCTCGCGCTCGCTATGCATGTTCATAAAAAACCTCCTTATCGTGTGAAATCTCTTTACCTCAACAAATATTTATTATATAATAATCGATTCTATTTTTATAAAAACTGGTCGGTTATTTCAATTCAATCCGCCCGGAATGGTGAGGTATATGGAGAACGGCAATTTAAGGAACATAGCGATCATAGCCCATGTTGACCACGGCAAGACGACCCTTGTGGACGCGATGCTCAGGCAGTCCGGCATTTTCCGCTCGAACGAGCGGGTGCAGGAAAGGGTCATGGACAACATCGACCTGGAGCGCGAGCGCGGGATAACCATAATGGCCAAGAACACCGCGGTCGAGTACGACTCGATAAAGATAAACATCGTGGACACCCCAGGTCACGCCGACTTCGGCGGGGAGGTGGAGAGGACCCTTAAGATGGTCGACGGGGTGCTCCTGCTCGTGGACGCCTCCGAGGGCCCGCTGCCCCAGACCCGTTTTGTCTTGAAGAAGGCCCTTGAGCTCGAGCTACAGCCGATACTCGTCATCAACAAGATAGACAGGCCGGACGCGAGGATAAAAGAGGTCTTGAACGAGGTCTACGACCTGTTCATAGACCTTGACGCCACAGAAGACCAGCTCGACTTCCCGATAGTCTACACGAACGCCAAGAAGGGGACTGCTACGCTCGACATGGAGGCGCCGTCCGAGGACCTGCGCCCCCTGTTCGAGGAGATCATCGACACCATCCCGGCGCCCGCCGGGGACCCCAAAGGCACGCTCCAGCTCCTCGTCACCAACATCGACTACAGCGACTACGTTGGAAGGCTCGCCATCGGGAGGATATTCTCCGGCAGGATAGAGGCCGGCTCCCACGTCTCCACGGTCAACCACGAGGGCAAGGCAATAAAGGCCAAGGTCTCCTCGCTCTACGTCTTCCAGGGGCTCCAGAGGGTAGACGCCCGGGAGGCCGCCGCGGGCGACATCGTGGCCGTAGCCGGCATGGAGGGCGTGAGCATCGGCGACACCATCACCGACGCCGACAACCCGAAGCCGCTTGCGAGGATAACGGTCGATGAGCCGACCATATCGATGGTCTTTTCGGCCAATACCTCCCCGTTTGCCGGCAGGGAGGGCAAATACGTCACGGCCAGGAACCTGCGCGAGAGGCTCGAAAAGGAGCTCCTCTACAACGTCTCCATAAAGGTCGACTTCGACAGGGCGGACGCATTCAAGGTCATGGGCAGGGGAGAGCTCCAGCTCGCCATACTCATAGAGATGATGAGGAGGGAGGGCTACGAGCTCTCGGTGTCGATGCCGGAGACCATAACGAAAACCATAAACGGCGCCGTGCACGAGCCCATGGAGCACCTTGTCATAGACGTCCCCGAGGAGTTCATCGGGGTGGTCACCCAGCAGATAGGCATGAGAAAGGGCAAGATGCAAAAGATGATGAACAACGGCCACGGCAGGGTGCGGCTCGAGTTCCGCATACCTTCCAGGGGGCTTATCGGCTTCAGGTCCCAGTTCCTCACCGACACCAAGGGCATGGGGCTCCTGAACCATATCTTCGACGGATATGAGCCGTGGTCCGGGACGATATCGAAGAGGCAGACCGGCGCGCTCGTCTCCGACAGGGGAGGGACAACCACGATTTACGCGCTCTTCCACCTCCAGCCGCGCGGCACTCTTTTTGTCACGGAGAACACCCCGGCCTACGAGGGAATGGTGATAGGGGAGAACTCCAGGGAGAACGACCTGGACGTCAACCCGGTAAAGGAAAAGAAACTGACCAATATGAGGGCCTCGGGCTCTGACGAGTCCATGATACTCTATCCGCCGCATATCATGAACCTGGAGCAGGCGCTCGAGTTCATAAAGGAGGACGAGCTTGTCGAGGTGACCCCTCAAAGCATAAGGCTCAGGAAAAAGGTCCTCGAGGCGAACAGGAGGCCAAGGCAAAAGGGCTGAGGCCCTTTGTGACATGGGGCAGACCCCGATAGATGCCGAGGCGTCGCGCATTTGAGCCTGCCCCGCTTGATTCGACGCTAATTAACCCCCCCGGCCTTCCCACGAAACCCGCACAATCGTCTATGAACATGCATAGCGAGCGCCCATCCCGCAGCAAGCTGCGGGGAATGCGCTCGCTATGCATGTTCAATCCTCTCCGGGCCTTAAACCTAAAAGGTTACAGAACGTTAAAAAAGGTACAGAACCATTTATACCCTCCGATATACGATATAAGGGGTGTGTGTGAATAGTTGCGTTGAATCCCGCAAAAAATTTGCTTTTTCGACTTCAGAGAGTTATGCTATCAGGGCGTGCCTTGCACCGGGGTGCGATAAAAGACCGGCATATCAGCAGCCGTATCCGCCGTCTTTATCCGATAAATCCCTTTATCCCTCCAGGAACCTCCACTCACCCGGGCCCGTCTCGACATTGAAGCTCTCCGCTAGCCAAGCTGCGGAGAATCTTCGACATATAAGGAAATATCTATTTCTATGCGCTCGCTTGACCCCTTAGCTTGGGCTTAGGGGAATGCGCTCGCTATGCATGTTCATAACCCTGTTTTGGTCAGAACGCTAAAAAATAAACGCATACGCAGGGCCTTACAATGAAACCTCCCCAAGCTCAAAAACCTCTGGGGTTTCAGAACACTAAAAAAATGAGCAGGCTTATCTTCTCCCTTTCAAGGAAGGCTTTAGCGGCGGTAGTCATCATTCTTCTGCCCATATTCATAACGTTTGTCTACGGGTATAAGAGGAACAACTCCTTAATCAGAGAGCAGCTCCTCGCCGACCTCTCGGTCGTATCCTCCGCCGTAGAGGGACGGGTGGACCAGTTCATCGAGACGTCCCAAAGGATCACGAGGGACTTCTCCAGCGACGGGCTGATAATCAAGGAGCTCGACGGGCTTGCGCCGCGCGGTCGTATCGCCTCGGACAGGCTCAACGAACATCTCACAAGGAACAAACTCCCGCTCCACAATTACGTTCGCGCCATCCATGTCGTCTCCGCCGCCGGTTTGATAGTCTCATCCACGGACAGTTCCTTCATAGGGCGCGACGTATCCGGAGAGCCTTTCTTCATGAACGCCGGGACGGCGCAGGACGTAACCGAGATCACGGCCCCTGATGGGGGACCCGCTATCGCAATCACCGCCCCTGTAAAGAGCCCGGCAACGGGCCGGCAGACGGGGATGGTGGTGAACTTCGTCACCCTCTCCGGGCTCGACGACGTTTTAAGCGGCAACTTCCAAAAAGAGCAGGGCGCATCCCCTCGGCGTCTGTGGGGCCGGAAGAAGATAGAGGCCTATCTGGTGGACAGAGACGGCGTCATACTGGCCGGGGCAAGGCCGGGCGGCGCGCAAAAATTAGCCGTGGAAACGCTCCCCGTACGGACGTGTCTCAACGAAAAAGAGGCCGTCTCCGGGTTCTACAGGAATCGGATGGGCATTGACGTGGCCGGCGCATCAACGTGCATGCCGTCGCTCCAATGGACCCTTTTAGTGGAGAGGAACGAGCTTGAGGCCCTGGCGCCGTTTGAGTCCATGAGGAGGGACGCCGTCATCGCCGGGTTTATCGTGGCCGGGCTTATCTCCCTGCTCTTTATCACGTTTTACAGGACCGTGGTCCTCCAGCTCCAAAGGCTCTCGGCGGCGGCCCGGTCGCTCGCGGCCGGTAACTACGACTTGACTATCCCTGCCGGGACAAACGACGAGATAGGCGCCCTGGCCGGGTCCTTCAACAACATGGCGCGGGGCATCATGTCCAGGGACTCGGCCCTCAAGACGAGCGAGGAGAAGTACCGCTCGCTTATCCAGAACATCCCGGACGTCACATGGACCGCCAACAGGGCGGCGGAGATAGTCTTCATAAGCCCGAACATAGAGAAACTATCGGGCTATTCGCAGGAGGAGTTTTACAGGGATATACGGCTCTGGCTCCTCCTGGCCCATCGTGACGACGCCGATAAGGTCATAAACGCGCACAGGGCGCTCTTCAATGAGGAAAAGGGCTACGACATCGAGTACAGGATAAGGGCCAAGTCCGGGCAGTGGGTATGGATACGGGACAGGGCTGCAACGACTTACACCAAGGACGGGGTAAAGTACGCTGACGGCGTGTTCTCCGACATTACGGCGAAAAAGAGGGCGGAAGACGCCCTGAAGGACGGCGCGCTCCGCCTCAGGACGGCCCAGCAGATAGCGCGCATGGGGAGCTGGGACTGGGACATCCTGAACAACGCCATCTACTGGTCCGAGGAGGTCTACCGCGTCTTCGGCCTTAATGAGGGCGCGCTCGGGGCCACTTACGAGTCCTTCATGAACTATGTCCACCCGGCGGACAGGGACCTTGTAAAGAAGGCCTTTTTCGACGCCATGTACAGGGGGAAGGACTACTCCGTGGAGCACAGGATGGTCCTCTCCGACGCAGCGGTGCGCACCGTGCGCGGCGAGGGGGTTGTCAGCTTCAATGAAAAAGGGGCCCCGGCGCGCATGTTAGGCGTCATACAGGACATAACCGATAGAAAAAAGACCGAATTCGAGCTGAAAAAGCTCTCAATGGCCATAGAGCACAGCGTCAACATCGTCTTCGTTACCGACAAAAAAGGCGTCATAGAGTATGTAAACCCGATGTTCGAGGAGGTGACGGGTTATTCCAGGGAAGAGGCTATCGGCCAGACCCCGAGGATCTTGTCTTCGGGCGAATTGCCGGACTCGCAGTACCAGGACCTCTGGAATACCATCCTCTCCGGCAAGACATGGAGGCGCGTCCTTAAGAACAGGAAAAAGGACGGCGGGTTCTACTGGTGCAACTCGGTCATATCCCCCATAAGGAACGACAGCGGCGAGATAACCCACTTCCTCGCGGTGCAGGAAGACATAACGCAGAAGATGCTCTCGGACGAAAAGCTCAAGTACATGACCCATTACGACGAATTGACCGGGCTTATAAACCGCTCCCGTTTCATGGAGCTTATGGACAAATACATGGCGTACTCGAGCTCGAACGGCGCGACCGGGGCGCTTCTCCTGATGGACCTTGACCAGTTCAAGCTCCTGAACGACACGTTCGGCCACTCTTCCGGCGACGATTATCTGCGCCGCATGGGAAAGCTCCTTCAGTCGGCCACCGATACCTTCTATAAGGAGCACATGGTGGGGGGCAAGCCCTTCATAGGCCGTTTAAGCGGCGACGAGTTCGCGGTCTTCCTCCCGTCCCTCGGCAAAGAAGGAGGGTTGGACGTGGCCGAACGTCTTAGAAAGGCCGTGGAGCAATCCCGCTTCTCCGAGGGCCAGACTTCCACGACCGTAAGCATCGGCATCGCCGTCTACCCGGACCACGGCGCGGATACCGGGACGCTCTTTACCAGGGCGGACGCCGCCGTATACAGGGCAAAGGAGCAGGGGCGCAACCGCTGCCACGTCTACCTTCCGGAGGACCGCGACCTTGAAAAGATGCACTCGAGGCTGAGCTGGAAGGAGAAGATACTCAAGGCGCTCAAGGATGACCGCTTCGACCCCTGGTTCCAGCCGATACTCGACCTCAGCGACAACGAGGTCTATCACTACGAGGTGCTCGCGAGGATGCGCGATGAGGACGGCGCGGTGCTCCTGCCCGGCGCGTTCATAGGGATAGCCGAGAACTTCGGGATAGTCGGCTCTATCGACAGGATGATAATAGAGAAGGCCATGCGGCTCCAGGCCGAGCTCAAGGGCCAGGGCAAGGCCATCTCCTTTTCCATGAACCTTTCCGGCAAGGACCTCATTGACGACGACCTGCTCTCTTTCATTCAAGACAAAGTCGCCTCCACAGGGGCCGACCCGAACTGCCTGATCTTCGAGATAACCGAGACGGCCGCCATAAGCGACATCGATAGGGCGAAGCGGTTCGTCAAGGCGTTGAAGTCCATCGGGTGCAACTTCTCCCTTGACGACTTCGGCGTGGGCTTCACCTCTTTTACCTATCTGAAGGAGCTTCAGGTGGATTATATAAAGATAGACGGGTCTTTCGTAAGGAAGCTCCATGAAAACCCGGAGGACCGCCTCTTCGTAAAGGCGATAACCGAGGTCGCGAAGGGGATGAATATCAAGACCGTCGCGGAATTTGTCGAGGACGGGGCCGTGTTGGGGCTATTGAAGGGTTACGGGGTCGATTACGCGCAGGGCTATCTCATCGGGAAACCGTCGCCCGTGCTTGCCTCCAAATTCATCCCGTACAGAGACGCACGTTCCGCATAAGGGTTCCCTCCCGTTGCCCTGGATTGGCATCGGACAGACTGTGCCCTGCCCGCCGTTGTCGAGGGGAAAAGAGCAATTTTTAGAGGCACCCTACAATGACCCAGACGGAGGCGGCGACTATGATCCTGCCGTCTATGAAGGCCGCGTCAACCCCGGCCACGCGGCGTGGCTCCTTTTCAAGCTGGACTATCCTTATCTTCCCGGCCGGCAGCGCAGGATTCTGGATGTCTTTTAACTTCTCCCTGTCCCGCGGCCGGCAAAGCCCCTTGATGACGCCCCAAAGCTCTTTCTCGGTTACAGGTACCAGAGCCAGCCCTCGTAGTTCTTGACCTTGCCCTTCACCGCGTCGAAGAAGACGGACTGTATCTTTTTCGTGACAGGGCCGGGCCTGCCCTGTCCTATCTTTCTGCCGTCGACCTCCCTTATCGGCGTTATCTCCGCGGCCGTCCCGGTGAAAAACGCCTCGTCCGCCGTATATAGCTCGTCCCTCGTGAACCTCTCCTCCCTCACCTCCAACGCATTGTCCCTTGCTATCCTCATGACCGAGTCGCGCGTTATGCCCTTGAGCACCGAGGTCAGCGGGGTCGTCTTGAGCGCGCCGTCCTTTACCATGAATATGTTCTCCCCGCTCCCCTCGGCCACAAAGCCGTCGGTGTCGAGCAGTACCGCCTCGTCGTACCCGGCTGTTACGACCTCCCTTTTCGCGAATATGGAGTTGACGTAGTTGCCGACGAGCTTTGCCTTTGTCATGGAGCTGTTTACGTGGTGCCTGGTGTAGGAGGAGACCTTCACCCTTATGCCCTTTTTGAGCCCCTCCTCCCCGAGATACGCGCCCCATGACCACGCGGCTATGGCCACCCGGACGGGGTTGTTTTTCGGGAAGAGCCCCATGCTCCCGTGGCCGAGGTATACTATCGGGCGCAGATACCCGTCCTTCAACCCGCTCTTCTTCATGGTCCCGGCTATCGCGCCGTTTATCTCGTCCCTTGAAAACGGGATCTCCATCTCGGCTATCAGGGCCGAATCAAAGAGCCTGTCCGTGTGCTCCCTGAGCCTGAATATGGCGCTCCTTCCGTCGGCGCACGTGTAGCACCTGATGCCCTCGAACACGCCGAGGCCGTAGTGGAGCGTATGGGTCAGGATATGGACGTTGGCCTTGCCCCACTCGACGAATTTGCCGTCCATCCAGATGTACTTTGACTTTTCCATACTCAAAAAAGCTCCTTTTGGATTATTTTTTCAGGGAACCTCTGAAAAACTCCGCCAACGGGGTCATTCCGAGCCCTTCGCTTTGTCATTCCGAGCGTGGCGAATCAATATCGTCTTCAGGCAAATGAAACATCCCCGGGTTAAAGACCTGAGGGCGGCCGCGCGCATATTCAGCGCGCCTCCTCTATCGGCTCTATCGTCTCCCCGTACTCCACCTCCTCCACCAATTCGCCCGTCTCTTTCCTCACCATCACGCACTTCCCGTCGAACACGGCCCCATCGCCTATTATGAGGTTCGGCGTCTTTATCTCGCCGTACACCTTTCCGGGCGCCCTCAGCTCGACCCTTGAGGCGGCCTGCAAGACCCCGTAGACCTCTCCGGCGATGACGGCGCTGCCGACCTTGATATCGCCCTCGACCCTGCCGCCCTCTCCTACAACGAGCGTGCCCCTGGCGTCTATCTCCCCCTTGAAGGCCCCTTCCACCCTCACCGTATCATCAAAGCAGAGCCTGCCCTCTATGGACATCCCCCTGCCGATAAACCCCACCACCTCAACACCCTTTTCCCTGTCTCCCTTTGCGAACATCGTCCCCTCCTGTTGCCGCTTCTCTCCGGCAACGGAAACTTAATGTCCCCCACCCCCTGCCCCCCTTGAAGATTCCCCGCGGCAAACCGCGGGGAATCTTCGACATGTAAGGAAGTATCTATATCCGATTCGCTCGCTTGACCCCGCAGCTTGGGGCTGGGGAATGCGCTCGCTATGCATGTTCAGCGCGCCGCTATTGACCTCAATAGCTCTATTATCCTCTCGCGTTCGTCCGCGGAGTAGAAAGATATCTCCACGCTCCCCCTCCCCTTTTTTTCCTTGAAGGATACCTTTGTGCCGAATATCCCCCTCAGCTCATCCTCTATCGGGCTCTGATAATCGCCCTTGCCGGCCGCTTTCCCGGGTGGCTTCCCGGACCTGTTCGCCAGCGCCTCGGCCTCCCTGACCGACAAACCCCTTGCGATTATGGTCCTGCATAGTCCGGTCTGTGCGGCGTGCCCTTCGATGGAGAGTAGCGCCCTTGCGTGTCCCATGGTTATCGAGCCTTTGACTATCTCCGCCTTTACCTCAGTGGGCAGCTTCAGGAGCCTTAGATAATTGGCTACCGTTGCCCTCTCTTTCCCTACCTTCTTAGCGACCTCTTCCTGAGAGAGGCCGAAGCCCGTCAGGGACCTGTACGCCTCGGCCTCCTCTATGGCGTTCAAGTCCTCTCTCTGTATGTTCTCTATTATAGCCAGCTCGAGGCTCTCCTCGTCAGTCGCGTCTATTATCACCGCCGGGACCTCTTCGAGGCCGGCCATCCTCGACGCCCTCCACCTCCGCTCGCCGGCCACAAGCTCGTAGCCGTCCACGGACCGCCTCACTATGAGGGGCTCTATGACCCCCTTTTCTCTTATCGAATCAGACAGCTCCTTTAACGACGCCTCATCGAAGCTCTTTCGAGGCTGGGCCTTATTGGGGGATATGTCCATTATCGGGCAGATGAAGTACTTTTCCCTCGGCCTGGGCGCCTCAACCGGCACAACGGCGTCCCCCATGAGGGCGCCAAGGCCCCTGCCGAGGACCTTTTTCTTGTTCAACATAGCGTATGCCTCTCTCTTTTAATCGAGCCTCAAGCGGGGGTTCGGCTCGTAACTATTTGATTTTCTTTGTGATTTCTTGCAAGCACTATCTCTTTTGCAAGCTCCATGTAGCTTATCGCGCCCCTTGATTGGACGTCGTAGAGTATTATCGGCTTTCCGAAGGACGGGCACTCGGAGAGGCGGACGTTCCTCGGGATGACGGTCTTGAAGGCCTTACTGCCGAAGTGCTGCCTTATGTCGTGCTCTACCTGGTGCGCGAGCCTGTTCCTCGAATCGAACATGGTAAGGAGTATCCCCTCTATTTCGAGGGCGGGGTTGACCCTTGCCTTTATGAGGTCTATGGTCTTCAGTATCTGGGTTATGCCTTCGAGAGCGTAATATTCGCACTGGAGCGGTATCAGGACCGAGTCAGAGGCGGCGAGCGCGTTCACGGTAAGGAGGCTCAGGGACGGGGGACAGTCTATGAATACGTAGTCGAAGAAGGGGGCCACCCCTGAAAGGCATTTTTTCAGCCTGAACTCCCTTTCGGTCTCGTCTATAAGCTCGAGCTCGGCACCTATGAGGTCTATGCTTGAGGGGACTATCTTTAGGTATTTTATCTCGGTATTTCTGAGAAGGGTCTTGAACTCCTGGTGCCCGATGAGCGCGTGGTATATGCCGTTTGAGCCGTTCTTCTCGATTCCGACGCCGCTGGTCGCGTTGCCCTGGGGGTCGAAGTCTATGAGGAGCACCTTCTTTTCAGCCACCGCGAGGGTGGCCGCAAGGTTTACGGCGGTCGTGGTCTTACCCACCCCGCCCTTCTGGTTTGCTATGGAGATTATCCTGCCCATTTTTACCTGCGGATAGGGGAGAGCCTCAACAAGGGATTTGAGAGTTTAAAACAGATAGCCGGGATTTTCAAGTGAAAACATTTCTCTCTTACACCAGCGCCCCGCCCCCTGCCGTTGCAACGGATATCGATGCCGTCCGGCCGTGTGTTCCACGTGGAACAATCCCTCGGACATCACACCTTTTTGAAGATGACGAGCGTTGTAGATCTCTCATCAAACGGCACCTTTACCTCATATATTTGAGGGGGCTCAAGACCTTTTATACTGCGGGCCTCCTCAAGCTCATCCTTATATGCGGGGCCCTTCATCGCTACTATAGACCCCCCTGCCCTGAGATACGGCAGGCTCAGCTCGAGGAACCTCCCGAGCCCGGTAAAGGCGCGCGATATCACACAGTCGAATCCAAAGGCGTACCGGGCTATCAAGGACCTCTCCTCTACCCTTCCGGATACGGCCTCGATACCCTTGAGCCCGAGTTTCCTTATGACGTTCCTCATGAAGTGGACTTTTTTCTCAACGCTGTCCACGAGGGTGACTTCCATAAAAGGGTCGGCTATCTTGAGCGGTATGCCAGGGAACCCCGCGCCCGCGCCGATATCGAGGAGCCTTCCCGCCCCCCTTATATACCTGTAGGGTGTGAGGGAGTCGAGGAAGTGCCTGATGACGGCCTCCCTGTCGGAATCTATCGAGGTGAGGTTGATCCGCCTGTTCCAGGCCTTGAGCTCCTCGAGGTATGCGGAAAAGGCGGCGATTGCGGCCTCATCGAGGTCTACCCCAAGCTCCGCGGCCCCGTCTTTCATGAGTTTCGCCAAGTCTCTATATTCCATAGGAGAGTCCCTTTTTCCGGTCATTGCGAGCCCTTCGTTATGTCATTCTGAGCCCTTCGCTTTGCTCAGGACAGGCTCCGCGAAGAATCTCGCTTTTTCACTCAGGATAAACTCCGCGGAGAATCTTGGTTCTTCGCTCAGGACAGGCTCCGCGAAGCAATCCCGTCTTTAGGCAAATCAACCACTTGGAGATTGCTTCATCGCTAAAGCTCCTCGCAATGACGACAAAAATCGGGGCGTTGCGGGGTTCTCAATTTGCTGGGTATCCGAAGGAACCACTAAAGATGTTCCACGTGGAACATGGACAGGCTCCGCCCTCTACCTTATGGCCCCTATCTTCTTCATGTAGACCATTAGCATGGAGATGGCCGCCGGAGTGACCCCGGAGATCCTCCCGGCCTGCCCTATGGATGCGGGGGAGGCCCTTTTAAGCTTCTCCACGACCTCCTTGGAGAGCCCCGGAACAGAGTCGAATGAGAGCGCGGGGGGTATCTTCACCCCCTCCATGCGCTTGAACCTCTTGGCCTCCTCCCCCTGCCTCTTTATATACCCCTCGTACTTGGTCTCGGTCTCCACCAGGCCGGCTATGTCGCCGGGGATGGTGAACTCACGCCCTATAATCTCATATATCGACCTGAGGGTCGCGCCTTGGCGCCGTAGAAGCTCCCTCAGGGTTATCGATTTCTTTAGCTCGGCTATGCCGAGGCCGGGCAGGAGCCCGTTCACCGTGTTGGTAGGGTTTATCCTTGTATCGTCGAGGAGCCTGCCTACCTCCTCCAGAAGCCTCTTCCTGCCGATAAATGAGCCATATACATCGTCTTTTACAAGACCGGCCTCGTAGCCCTTCTCTCTCAGGCGGAACTCCGCGTTGTCTTCGCGCAGTATGAGCCTGTACTCGGCCCTCGAGGTAAACATCCTGTACGGCTCTTTCGTGCCCCTAATAACGAGGTCGTCTATCATGACCCCGATATACGCCTCAGACCTGTCGAGTATAAGTGGGGGCCTGCCCTTGACCTTGAGGGCGGCGTTGATGCCGGCCATAAGGCCCTGGGCCGCCGCCTCCTCATACCCGGAGGTGCCGTTTATCTGGCCGGCGAGGAATAGCCCCTCGACCCCCTTTACCTCAAGGCTCAGCTTGAGTTGCGCGGGCTCCACATAATCGTACTCTATGGCATAGCCTGGCCTTAGCACCTCCACGTCCTCGAGCCCCTTTATGGTACGCAAAAACCGTGTCTGGACGTCCATAGGGAGCGAAGTGGAGAGCCCGTTGGGATAGACCTCGTTTGTATCGCGGCCCTCTGGCTCCAGGAAGACCTGGTGCCTCGCCCTGTGCGGGAACTTCACTATCTTGTCCTCTATGGAAGGGCAGTACCTCGGCCCTGTGGACTCTATGACGCCGCTATATAGAGGCGAGCACCCGAGGTTCTTCATGATGACGGCGTGGGTCTCCCCATTCGTGTATGTTATATGGCAGGGTGTCTGCTCCCCTGAAATCGGCGGGGAGGAGAAGGAAAAGGGCCTTACCTCCCCCGGCCCCTGGAGTTCCTGGACCGCAACCCTGGAGTAGTCTATGGTCCTGCCGTCTATCCTCGGACAGGTCCCTGTCTTGAGCCGGCCGAGCGTTAGCCCGAGGGCCGCTAAGGAGTCCGAGAGCCCTACGCTTGGGGGGTCCCCGGCCCTTCCACCTGCGTAATTGACAAGGCCGATATGTATCAGCCCCTTTAAAAACGTCCCAACAGTCACTATCAGGGTCTTTGCGCGGAACTCATCGCCGGTAACAAGGCGCACTCCAGTTGCCTGGAGAGAGCCCCCGGGGCCGCTCTCCGTAAGGATAGAGTCTACGACGCCCTGCCTTAAATGGAGGTTTGGGGTGTTTTCGAGGACGTTTTTCATCCTCTGCCTGTAGAGGGCCCTGTCCGCCTGCGCGCGCGTTGCGCGCACGGCAGGCCCTTTGCTGTTGTTTAGGATCCTCCACTGTATGGCGGTAGCGTCAATGGCGCGGGCCATCTCCCCGCCGAGGGCGTCTATCTCCTTGACGAGATGGCCCTTGGCAATCCCTCCTATGGCGGGGTTGCAAGACATCTGACCGATGGTGTCGAGGTTCATGGTCACGACAAGGGTGGAAACACCGATCCGCGCTGCGGCCAAAGCGGCCTCGCACCCCGCATGGCCCGCACCTATGACTATAACCCCGTACTCCTGTACGTATGGCATAAAACCCTGAGGAAATCTATTGCTATTCGCTCGCTTGACCCATAAGCCCAAGCTGCGGGCCTCGCACTCGCTATGCATTTTCATTTTATATTATCCGTCTGAGGGGTGTCAATCCCTTTGAAGCCATCAATGGTCTGCGGACAAACAAACTATTAAATATTGGAAAGACAGTATTGATAATACCTGCCCCTATCTGGATGAAAACCCGCACTAGGAGGCTTAACTATTTGATTTTACAGGGTATTTAGCTTTTACAAAGATAAATGACGGAGGATTTTGACGGCAG
>JACRLF010000113.1 GCA_016235365.1 Deltaproteobacteria bacterium
CGGGGAGACCTCCGGGACTTCTCCAGAAGCCCTTGCAGGCCCTCTTCCTCTATGGTCTTCCTGATGTCGTAGTAGTGGGTGCGGCTGACCCCGAGCTTGCGGCAGGCATCCGAGCTATTCCCGAGAGGGCGCACAAGCTCAAGTATGTTGATCTTCCGGGATCTGCTATACTGCTGATGAGTCATGGTCCTTCCTCCTTTTAGTTAAGACTTGTTGGCGAACAATATCTTAACCGGAAGACCATGACTCTTTCCACTTAAAGAGTCTTCAACTGTAAACGCTTTTCTCGACTAGGCCACTTGAGGCGTCACAGAAGAATCCCTGAGGAATATTCAATATTCAACTGCCCTGAACCCGCAAGAAGCCACATCGGACATCCTCACCGACCCTATTTCCCCTAACGTCCCGCCCTCCCCGGAAATCCAAAGACCAAAACTCCATCCCACCGTAATAACGGCGTCACATTCATGGTGTACTCTCTCATCATGAACATGAACATGCATAGCGAGCGCCCAGCCCGCGGCTTGCCGCGGGGGCAAGCGAGCGAATCGGATATGGATACTTCCTTACATGTCGAAGACTCCCCGCGGCAAGCCGCTGGGAGCTTCAACGCCGTTCCATACCTGAAGTTCAATACGAAGATATCGTGGGTCTTCCAGTACGCAGTCAGGGGCGCGTTGAGCCTCCTGCTCTTGGTCATCCTTTTGGCCATCTGCTGGGCGACGGTAAAGACGCTCCTGGATCTGAAGACGATATTCACCAGGGACATGCACGAGGCCCTCAAGATCGTCATGGTCAACTCCCTCACGGTGCTGGCGCTCCTGGAGGTGTTCATGACGGCGCTCGCGTACTTTGAGGAAGGCAGGGTCAAGGTCACCTACATCATAGACACGGTGCTTGTCGTCATACTTACGGAGGTGATGGTCTTCTGGTTCAAGGAGATCGAGTATATGAGGATCGTCATGGTCATCGTCCTCGTGCTCTCGCTGATAATAGCGAGGATCCTGGCCATAAGGTTCTCCCCGGCCAGGACCAGGGAGGAGATATGAAGAAGGAGAAGGTCTTGATCGTGGAGGATGAAATGGACCTCCTGGACCTCGTTGACTTCAACCTGACGCGGAAGGGGTTCGTGACCGCGGGCGCCCTTGACGGCCTTGAGGCCATGGAAAAGTTGGATTCGTTCAACCCCGACATAATGGTCCTTGACCTGATGCTCCCGAAGCTCGACGGGTGGGAGATATGCAGGAGGTTGAGGCGGGGGAAAAGGAACATCCCCGTGATTATGCTTACGGCGAAGTGCATGCCCGAAGACAAGGTGAAGGGGCTTGAGGCGGGCGCAAACGACTATGTGACCAAGCCGTTCAACATAAAAGAGCTTATCATCAGGATAGAGAACCTGCTTGAAAAAAAGCGCGATATGGACCTGCAGAGGATGCTCATCCATGAGATGAGCAACAGGGTCTCGGCAATAGGCGGGTACTCAAGGATGCTCTCAAAAAACGACGGGACCCTAGGCGCCGAAAAGGAATCGGCCTATCTGAGGAGCATAAGCAGGCAGGTCAATTACACCACGGAGCTTATCTCCGAGGTCAATGCCTTGATCGAGGCGGAATCCGGCGAATTGAGCATCAAGACCGAAATATGCGACGTCCCGGCGATAGCGGCGCGCGTATCCGAATCCTACAGGCACATGGCCCTGGAAAAAGGCATAACCATGACCTTCACGGCCGATGAGACTGTGCCGGCGATAGAGGCGAACCACTTCGCTATCAAGCAGGTCTTTACAAACCTCATAGGCAACGCCGTTAAATACTGCGGACATGGAGGCCGAGTCGAGGTCTTTGTCAAGGCGGCCTTGAACATGCATAGCGAGCGCCCAGCCCGCAGTTTGCTGCGGGGTCAAGCGAGCGAATCGGATATGGATGCCTCCTTACATGTCGAAGATTCCCCGCAGCTTGCCGCGGGGAGCTTCAACGGTGTCTTTGTTAGCGTCAGTGATGACGGGCCAGGCATACCTCCTGACGACCTGCCTTATATATTCGACAAGGGGTACAGGGCGCGCAATGCGCTGGAGGGCGCGGGCGGTTCCGGCCTCGGCCTCTACATCGTGAAGACGCTCCTTGAGAAGATGGGCGCGACGATAACCTTCGGGAGCGTGGAGGGCGAGGGGAGCGTATTTGCCGTCTATTTCGAGGCGCGCCCCAGACCTTGTTTCGGCGATTCGGGAGCCCCGGCGGTTTCAAGCCCATCCATAAGGAGCACACTACGGCAATCCTGACTGTAACGGAGAAATGACTTGCCTGTAATAATCCCGTAACAGAGCGGGTGTATGATAAGGGAAACCGAGAGAAAGGAGATAGAGGGATGGAATGTCCATACCTGAAGAAAGGGAAGTCAAGGTCGGTCTGCAACGCGTCGGTCACCCTCATGACGCTCGATGTGGAGGGGACTGAAGGATTCTGCACGACGGAGGAAAATTATCGCTGTCCCATGCTCCTTGCCCTTTTCCTGAGGGAGGGGAGGAAGAGCGGGGCGGCGTTGAGGAGTCTCAATTAAAGGTCTCACAGAGGGACAAAAAAACAAGGAGGGCATGGAAAGAGATGAAGAGAAAACTGTTGGCAGCGGCGGTATTGTCTTTATTTGGGCTGGCGTTAAGCGGTACTGCGCACGCGGATGGTTTCATCTTTGGCGATGAGACCAAGGGTGTAACGCTTACGTCCAACGAGTCTGATCTTAATATAAGGATCAGGCTCCAGCCGAGATTTGATTACGGCGACCTCATAAAGAGCAAGGACGGAACGTCTTATGGCACCGAAAGCGACCTCTACTTAAGAAGGGTGCGCCTTGAGATGGGAGGCAGCCTCCTTGCGAAGACGGTAAAATACAACCTCACCCTTTCGGCGGACAAATGGGAGCAGACATCCCACACAGGTTCAGTAAGCGTACTGTATTCATACGTCACATGGGAGGCCGACGACGCCATTAACCTCACGGTCGGCAAATCGAAGCTCCCGTATTCCAGGGTGTCTCTCACGTCGTCATCCAAGCAGCTCCTCATAGAAAGGCCTGTTGCCACAGAAGCCGCCAAGAAGGTCTTCGGCAAGACAGACCCGTACTACCAGCCGAAGTTGGCGCTCAATGGCAAATTACTCGATGGCGTCGTAGCCTATGAGGTGGCCGTGGCCGACGGATGGGCCAACGGTGATTCGGTCCAGACATCGCCCTCCAGGACGGTCTTCAAGTCAAACCCGCTCTACGTAGCCAGGGTGGAGCTGTCGCCCCCCGGCTGGGTAGAGAAGTCCAAGAGCGACGCGCACCTCGGCAAAGGTCAGCACCTTACGCTTGGCGCCAATTACGCAAACCAGGGCGGGATCGAGTATTCCGTGGCGACGAACGACTACTCAGAGGGCAGGACACTCCTGGGAGTCGATCTCTCCGGCCACTATAAGGGTTTTACGGGCCAATTTGAGTACAACGAGTGGAAGGCCGACTCGGACGACCCCGCGGTCGCCGACACGAAACCGAAGGGCTGGTACGTTCAGGGAGGCTACTTCATAGACGGCCTCAATATCGAGCCGGTGGCCCGCTACGAGGTCTATGACCAGGATTCGAACTCCAGCGACAAGACCGAAAAGGATACGACGCTCGGGGTCAACTGGTACGGGAAGGGCCACAGCTTCAAAGTAGGATTAAACTGGGTTCATACCAAGTATGACATAAACGCAAGCGGAAAGCTTGCCAACGACGATAAGAAGGACGTCTACCAGATCCAGGCGCAGATGTACTTCTGAAACCGTTTTACGGGGGGCTGACAGACCCCCCCGTAAAAAACCCGGCCCAGCCGGAAGGGACGGGCTCTTCATCCAGCCTCCGGGGGCGGAAGCGCCATCTTCCGCCCCCACCTTTAAAAAAAGGCGGAGGCGATGAATATACATAGCGAGCGCGAGGCCAGCAGCTTGGCTTAGGGGTCAAGCGAGCGAATAGAAATAGATACTTCCTTATATGTCGAAGATTCCCCGCGTCTTAGGCATAGGGGAGCTTCAACCCTCTCCGGACTTAAGACCCGCGGGGTTTCAGAACGTTGAAAAAATTAAACCTTATGCTTGCGGCGTTTGAAGTCATCTGGTATGTTTGAGCCGTGAATGGATGGCGGGCGCGGGCCAGGCGGCGTTGCCTTAAAGAGCGTCAAAAATAAAAGATAACGGAGAAGAGACGAAATGAAAAAAATGCTGAGCATCCTTGTCCTGCTAACGGTCTGCCTGGGCTTCGGCCCCGGCGCCTTCGCGGCAGAGACCATAAACGGGGCGGGCGCCACGTTCCCGTACCCGCTCTACTCGAAATGGGCGTACGAATACAACAAAAAGACGGGACTCAAGATGAACTACCAGTCCATAGGGAGCGGCGGCGGGATAAAGCAGATAAAGGAGAAGACCGTGGACTTCGGCGCAAGCGACGCCCCGCTTACGGCAAAGGAGCTCGATGAGGCGGGCCTCATCCAGTTTCCGATGGCCATAGGCGGGGTAGTGCCGGTCGTAAACATCGCGGGGGCCGCCCCCGGTCAGCTCAAGCTCACACCCGAGGTCCTCGCCGACATCTATCTCGGAAAGATCACGAAGTGGAGCGACAAAAGGCTTACGGAACTGAACCCAGGGGTAAAGCTCCCCGATGACGCTATCACCGTAGTCCACCGCGCCGACGGGAGCGGCACGACGTGGATATTCACCAACTACCTCGACAAGGTGAGTAAACCCTGGCACGACAAGGTCGGCTTTGAAAAGGCCGTGGACTGGCCCGTGGGCGTCGGCGGCAAGGGCAACGAGGGGGTGGCCACGTACGTCAAAAGGATAAAGAACAGCATCGGCTACGTCGAGCTCGCCTACGCGCTCCAGAACAAGCTCGTTCATACGAAGCTTCAGAACAAGGAAAAAGTCTTCGTTGAGCCTTCCATCGACAGCTTCAAGGCCGCGGCGGCCGGGGCGGACTGGAAGCACACTCCAGGGTTCGAGGTGATACTCACCGACCAGCCCGGCAGGAATTCCTGGCCGATAGCGGGAGCGACCTTCATACTCGTACACAATAACCAGACGAACTGCGCGAACGCCAGGGCCGTGCTCGACTTTTTCGACTGGGCGTACAAGAACGGCTCGGAGATGGCAAGCTCGCTCGATTACGTCCCAATCCCGAAAGATGTCTATGAATTGATGGAAGACGCATGGAGCGGCAAGATAAGGTGCGGCGGCAAGGCCGTGTGGACGAAGTAACGCCTGCCATCTGAATTGGAGGTTGTTAGCCGCCCCGGATGCGATGCGTCCGGGGCGGCTGTTTTTTAAGATGCATAGCGAGGCGAATAGGAATAGATTCCCTCGCATTATACGGCTCCTCCACGGGCATTTAACATGACCGTAATAATCCCGCAACATTTTGGGTGTATAATCGATGCCAGTAAGATGAAAAGGAGGCCCGGCGGCATGGATAAAAAATGCAAGTACCTCGATGAAGCGCCTCAAGACTTTGTCTGCAATGCGTCAGTGACCGGCATGTCGCCGAGCATCTTCGAACTGAACATATACTGCTCGACAGCGGAGCACTACCGCTGCCCGTTACTGCTTGCAAGGACGTTGAGGGATGGGTACAGGGAGGGCGTTGTGAAGGCCGGGGCCGTGCCGTCGAGGTAGATGTTACAGCCGGGGCACGTGGCGAGCCATTTTGCAAGAGTGAAATATCATGGGAGATATGGTACAAAAGATACTTGCTGTTGATGATGAGTTGGATATCCTCAGGCTCCTTGAACACAACCTTGTGAAGGCCGGGTTCCAGGTCCTGTGCGCGCCGGACGGCCCTGAAGCCATTGAGATGGCGCGCAAGGAGCGCCCGGACCTGATTATCCTCGATATAATGCTCCCCAGCATGGAAGGCACAGAGGTGCTCAAGGCCCTCAAGAAGGACGATGCCACGGAGGGGATACCCGTTATGATGCTGACGGCCAGGGGCGAGGAGCTCGACAGGGTCGTGGGCTTTGAGCTCGGCGCAGACGACTACATCATAAAGCCGTTCAGCACCAAGGAGCTCTTATTGAGGGTACAGGTACTGTTGAAGAAAAAGCGCCATGAGGATAGCCCCTTAATCATAAAGTCCGGCGATATCACTATCGACACCGGCAGGTTCGAGGCGGCCGTCAACGGGAACGGGGTGAACCTCACGGCCACCGAGTTCAGGCTCCTCGTCGAGCTTGCGGGCTCAAAGGGGAGGCTTCTTAACAGGGAGTATCTGGTGAAAAGGGTCTGCGGCCCGGATACGCACGACGGTTCCCGGACCATAGATACGCACATAAGGCGGCTGCGTATGAAGCTCGGGCGCCACAGTTCCTGCATAGAGACGGTCAGGGGGCTCGGTTACAGGTTGAAGCTCCCCGCGGCAAGCCGCGGGGAATCTTCGACATAGAAGGAAGTGTCTATTCCTATTCGCTCGCTTGACCCCGCGGCTTTTCCGCGGGTCTCGCGCTCGCTATGCATGTTCAAGGGCGGGTGAGTTGAAGAGAAGAATTTGCCGGTGACCCCGTGCGAAAGGATTGGTAGAGAATGATATCAAAGAGTTATATCGCCGAGTTCCTCGGCACGTTCGCCCTTGTGTTCGCGGGCACGGGGGCGATAGTCATCAACGACGTAAGCGGAGGGACTGTCACTCACGTCGGGGTCGCCCTGACGTTCGGCCTTGTCGTCCTCTCGGTTATCTATGCCGTGGGGGACACCTCCGGGGCGCACCTTAACCCGGCCGTGACCTTCGGGTTCTGGGCGGCGCGCCGCTTCCCTGGCGCAAAGGTCATGCCCTACGTCATCAGCCAGTGCGCCGGGGCCGTCCTGGCGAGCGCGATACTCAAGCTACTTTTTGCCGGACACCCGACGCTGGGGGCGACGTTGCCGGCGGGGTCTATACTCCAGTCATTCGTCCTTGAGGTGATACTCACATGGTTCCTCATGTTCGTGATACTCAACGTATCCGTGGGGGCAAAGGAAAAGGGGCTCATGGCCGGCATCGCCATCGGTTCGGCCGTAGGCCTCGAGGCGCTCTTTGCCGGTCCTATTTCGGGGGCTTCCATGAACCCGGCCCGGACCTTCGCCCCGGCCCTCCTCACATGGCGTCTCGGCACGGTCTGGCCCTATGTGATCGCGCATTTGACCGGGGCGTACCTGGCCGTTTTCGGCTGCGCGTTCGTAAGAGAAAAAGATTGCTGCGGCAGGGCTATGGCAAAAAGGGGCGCGCTTGAGAAATGAGGATAGCCGCGTTGGGGGACATCCACGGGAATATCGAGGCCTTAAAGGCCGCATACGGGGCGGTTGTCAGGGAGGGCGTCGATAAAATCTACCATCTGGGGGACCTCGGCGGCTACGCGCCTAACGTCAACGAGGTCGTCGATTTCCTCATCGGGCACGGGGTCGAAGGCGTCCAGGGCAACTATGACGATGCCGTGGGGAACGGCAAGGTCCACTGCGGATGCAGATACGTCGACGCACTTCAGGCCGGCATGGCTGAACTGTCGTTTGAATGGACGAAGAACCATGCGACACAGAAGAGCAAGGAGTACATGAAGGGGCTCCCCTTCGAGATATCTTTTCCCTCGGACGGCCTCCTGGTGAAGCTCTTCCATGCCACGCCTTTGAAGAACAACCTCTACTGGTACGAGGAGAGGGACGAGAGGTTTTTCCTCGACATGGCAAGGCGCGCCAATGCCGACGTGATGATCTACGGCCATACGCACCTGCCCTACAGAAAAGACCTCAAGGGCAAGGTCTTTATCAACGCCGGGAGCGTGGGCAAGCCGAAGGATAAGGACCCCAGGGCGTCTCTGGCGATCGTCGAAATATCGAACGGCATCGTAAAGGCCGATTTCATGAAGGTCCCGTATGATATTGCAAAGACCGTCGACGCCATACTGAATTCAGGGCTTCCGCCTTACTTCGCGGAGAGGCTGAAAGCGAGCGAATAGAAATGATACTTCCTTATATGTCGAAGATTAAGCGCGGCTTGCCGCGGGGAGCTTCAAGGATGGGGGATGACGGGCTTTAACGGGCGTCTACACTTCGCCATAAATTGTCCATCCGTTACCCCGCAGACGGCTCAGGAGGCGCAGCATATGTTCGATGGAGAAATAATCAAAGGGATAATATTAGGGGTAGTCCAGGGGATAACCGAGTTCTTCCCGGTCAGCAGCACCGCGCACCTCATACTCTTCCCCTGGTTTTTCGGGTGGAAGGGAGAGATCGACACCCTCGCCTTTGATGTCGCGCTCCACGGAGGCACGCTCCTGTCACTGCTGGTATGTTTCTACAGGGATATATGGGACATCATTGCAAGGGACAGGAAGATGCTCTTTCTGGTCGTAATAGCCTGCATACCCGCCGGCGTGGCCGGCATCCTCCTCCACCACGCCGCTGAGAGCGCGTTGAGGAGCCCGGCCATCATGGTCGTAACCCTTGTCGGCGTGGGGTTCCTCATGCTCGCGGCTGAATCATACGGCAAAAAAGAGAGAAGGGAGGCGTCCCTCCTCGATTCCATATTCATCGGGGTTTCCCAGGCCGCGGCGCTGGTGCCGGGGGTGTCGAGGTCCGGCATAACGATAACCGCAGGGCTCTTCAGGAACCTTACAAGGGAGTACGCCGCGAGGTTCACGTTCATCATATCCATCCCCGTCATAGCGGGCGCGACTATGCTCGAAGGAAGGAAACTGCTCGCCCATCCGGAGATATACCATCTCGACGTCTTTATAGCCGGCCTCGCGGCCGCGTTCATATCCGGCGTGTTCGCGATAAAATTCCTCCTCGCGTTCCTCAGGAAATACCCGCTGAACCTCTTCGTCTACTACAGGTTCCTCCTCGCCGCGCTGATACTCTCGCTTTTATATCTCAGGTGATATCCCGCCGCCCCATGCCTGAGCCCTCTTTATCCCGCTTCCAGTGAGCATTAAGTGTTGACTGAAATACGGGTGAGAGAGTACAATAAAAATACGTCGCAGAGCGGTATTCAGCCCCGCGCGCCTGATGCCGGGGGGCCTGCGTTAACCCGCGGCGGCAGGTGTAGCGGGCCGGGCGGCACCGCATTCTGTTGAGCCAAGTCAAGGATATCAAGGCCCGGTCATGGAATAACAACCCCGGAGAAGTTGAAAGCCAAGAGATGGTAACAAGGCTAAAAGAAGAGACCATTATCTTCATAAGCGTTGTAAAGTGGATCATCCTGGCCATAGGCGTCGGGATAGTCACAGGGTTCTCCACCACGGTCTATGTAAAGGCGCTCAATGCCGCCGTGGGCCTGAATAGATACAGCCCGTACTTCTTCCTCCTGATGCCCCTCGGTTTCCTGCTCAGCGCGTTCATGATAAAATATATATCGCCCGGAGGCATGGTCCCGGGCGCCGGTCTCGCGATCGAGGCGGTCAACAAGAACTCCGGCAAGATCAGATTTCTGTCGATCCCCGTGGAATTTTTCGCGTCGATAATCACCATCGCGACCGGAGGGTCGGCGGGCAAGGAAGGCCCGAGCATGTTCATAGGCGGCGGGCTGGCCTCGTTCCTCTCGGACATATTCCGTTTCGACGCGGCCGACCGCAGGAAGCTCGTAATATGCGGCATGTGCGGCGGCTTCGCCTCGGTCTTCGGCGCTCCGCTCGCCGGGGCCATGTACGGGCTTGAAGTCATCGCCATCGGGACCATCCTCTACGACGTGATGCTGCCGGCCTTCGTCTCCGGCATCGTAAGCTACCACGTCTCGTCGTCGCTCGGGGTCGCTTATTTTTACAATCCTATCAGTATCGTTCCGGTCTTCAGCAAGCTCTTTTTTCTGAAGGTCATCGTAGCCGGGATATTCTTCGGCCTCTGCTCCTTTCTGCTGATAGAGGGGCTTAAAACGGGCAAGGCCGTCTACAAGAAGATAGATCTCTCCATGCCTCTGAAGAGCCTCATTGCGGCCGTCCTGCTTATAGTCCCGGCGCTATTGATATCGACGCACCCCTTGGGGCTGGGCCTCAAGGTGATGGAGTCGTCATTCGAGGATGTTTATATCCCGTGGTATGACTTCATACTGAAGATATTCCATACAAGCGTGACATTGAATTTCGGCGGAACGGGCGGGAAGGTCACGCCCATGGTCTTCATAGGCGCTACCGCCGGCAACATGTTCGGCCGCGTGATGAGCATGGACCCCGCAATGACCTCGGCCATCGGGTTCGTGAGCGTCCTTGCCGGGGCGTCCAACACCCCAGTGGCGGCGAGCATACTGGCCGTCGAGCTCTTCGGCTCGGAGATCGCTCCGTACGCGGCCATAGCGTGCGTCATAAGCTTCATCATAACGGGCCACAGGTCGGTCTATCCGTCCCAGTCGTTCTCCGTCAAGAAGTCCTCTTCCTTCAACATGGAGCTCGGTAAAGAGCTCGAACACCTGAAGATAGAATACAGCCACAGGGAAAAAAGCCTTGTCGGCGTCATAAAGCGCGTATGGTCCGTGGTGAAGAAGATCAAATGACCCGTGGAGCCTGCGCGCTCAACAGTATCAGGCCCGCGATACCGTGATGGGCTGCGTGCGGCCCGTAGCCCATGCCCCCCAACCGCTTGACAGTCCGGTTTTGCCGGTGCTAATCTACCTCTCATGAAGCACGTTGCGCCCCCCTTTATCGACAGGCTCAGCCGATACCTCTTCCCGGCGATGGTGGTCGTCCTTTCAGGCTTACTATATCTCAACGCCATAGGCAACGGCTTTGTATACGACGACAACGTCTATGTGGAATCAGACCCCACCATAAGGCAGTTGGGCAATATATGGAAGGCGCTTGCCTCCACGGCCCTCGACCCGAACGTATCATCGGCCGTCCCGTCGAACTATTACCGGCCGCTCGTGCCTATAACCTACATGCTGGATTACCGGATCTTCGGCCTGGCCCCGTGGGGGTTTCACCTGACCAATATCCTCTTTCACGTGCTCAACTCCCTCCTCGTCTACTTGATAGCCCTGAAGCTCTTTAATAAGAGAAGCCTCGCCCTTGCGGCCGGGCTCCTCTTCGCAAGCCATCCCATACATACGGAGGCGGTGGCGTGGATAGCCATAATACTCGACGTCGGGTGCGCCTTTTTCCTCCTGCTGGCCTTCTACCTCTACATGGGGGAGGACAGGGCGTGGGTGCGCCTGCCCCTCTCGGCGCTCGCGTTTTTCATGGCACTGCTCTACAAGGAGACCGCCGTCATATTCCCCCTGATGCTCGTCTCCTACGAGTTTTTCATCAGGAGGGGCGAGAAGGGGTATGGCCTCAAGGCGGCCCTGACAGTCTACCCGGCCGTCGCCCTTGCGTACCTGGCCGTCAGGCTCCACGTGTTAGGTGGATTCGCCCCCCTGCCCAATCCGGACGCGTATCTCTCCGGCTACCAGATACTTATAAACAGCGTCTATCTCCTCATGAGGTATCTCTGGATGCTCGTCTTCCCAATAAACCTCAACGCGTTCCATACCCTAACCCCGGCGCTCTCGGCCCTTGACCCGCGTTTCATCGCCTCTGCCGCGGCGGTCTGCGCCCTGTTCGTCATCTGGATGACCGTGGGGAAGAGGGACAGGTTCACGGCGTTCGCATTTATATGGGTCGTACTGCCGCTCCTGCCGACCATGTATCTATTGAAGGTCTTTGGCGGCGAGATATGGAATATCTTCTGCGAAAGGTACCTTTATTTGCCGTCGTTCGGGTTTGTACTCTTCATCTCTTACGCGGGGGGGCGTCTCCATGAAGGCCTTTCACGCAACCCGAGGGCCAGGGCGGTCGTTCCGGCGCTCTTCCTGGCAATCCTCTTCTTTTATTCGGCCCGGACCGTCCTTAGAAACAGGGTCTGGCGCAATAACGTCACCCTCTACACCGACGGCCTTGAGAAGTCCCCCCGGGTGGCGCTCCTCCATAACAACATGGGCTTTGAGCACCTGATGAACGGCAGGCTCGGCGAGGCCGAATCCGAATTTACCGCAGCCCTCAGGCTCGACCAGAAATACGAAAAGGCCTACTACAACCTCGGCCTCGTATATATGAAGGCAAGGGATTGGGAGAGGGCCAGGATATACCTGGAGACAGCCCTCGGCATAAAGTCATACTATGCCGACACCTATACGAACCTCGGCATCGTATACCTCCAGCTCGGCCGCACGGACGACGCAAGGGTCAGTTTCATGAAGGCGCTCGAAATAAACCCGGAGGAGAATCTCGCCAGGAAAAACCTTGAGGAGATCTATTATGGAAATGAAACCTTAGAGGGGTCAAAAAATCCGCGGCGGTTTCAGAACGCTGAAAAGATGACGGCGCCGTAAAGGCGCGGGGGAGGGGCTTGAGCGCCGAACCGCACCAATAAAAACGTATTAAAGAAGTCACATCATACGAACGTAAGAAATGGATTGAGCCTTGGCGGACGACGAGGAAAACCGCAGGCGTACTCTTTGCGGTACGTCGAGGATTTTCCGAGGAGTACCAACGCAGTATAAAGACATTTATTACGTTCGTACTACATGCGGATGGCAGCAAGGGCCTGCTCTTCTACCCCGCCTTTGATCCAGTACTCGTCAAACGGGAAGTAGTCCTTGACCTTGCCGTCCTCTACGAAAAATACTATCTCCTGCCCCTTCAACCCGTCCAATATCACGCGGCCGCTCTCCCTGATGGAGACGTTGTACTCTATATGGACCGAGTACCTGCTCCGTCCGTCCAGCCGCTCATATTTCAGGAGGGAGCTTTTGACGAGCGCCCTGTCTACATGGGCGCCGTTTGTGGATACCCATGAGTTTAAAAGGAACTCGTCGTTCAACCACGGCATTATGACGGATTCATAGACGGTGCGGTTTTCGGCGTCCACCGGGTTGACTGCCATGGCCTGGTGGCGCTCCGCGCCGTAGGCCGTGGCCGCGAGCAATAATATGGAGATTACGAGGGAATAATTTCGTGGCTTCATATCGCCCCTTTTGACCTTACAGGTTTATTAAAGGAACGAGGCTGCCGGTCTTCTGCAAATCCCCTATACTGTTTATCGGCGGTCTTTCCCGTTTACTTTAGCCCCGCCCCCGCGGCCGTAAGGGTTGCGGCAAGGCCTTGATTGGACGGCGGCCTGCCCCGGCGGCTCAATCCGTAAACTTCTTGTTTTCAGCCGCGTTTTGTAGTATTATCCGTTGCAATGAGCAAATCGGATGAGCATAGCCTTGCGGAATTCATAAGCCCCACTTTTGGCCGCCTGTCTCTCGATGGGATGTTCTCGAAGATAGTGGAGTACATCGAGGAAGGCGCCGGCCATACGTTCCATCTCATCATCGGCACCGACTCCTTTCTCAACTCCGAGACCCTCTTCGTGACCGCCGTCATAATCCACAAGGTCGGCAGCGGCGGCAGGTACTTCTACAAGAAGGCCCACAGGAAAAAGATGGAGAACCTGCGCCAGAGGATATTCTACGAGGCCACCATGAGCGTGGAGTTCGCCTCGGTGATAATGGAGAAGCTCAATGAGAACGGCCTGCAAAAGCTCCCGGTGGAGATACACCTCGACGTCGGGATGAACGGGGATACGAGGGATATCATAAAAGAGGTCGTCGGCATAGTGACCGGCTCGGGGTACGCGGCGGTAACGAAGCCGGATTCCTTCGGCGCGAGCAAGGTGGCCGACAGGCATTCCAAGTGAGATAAGGGGCCGTACATGACAATAAAGCATGAGATAGCCCTTGCCCAGGGCCATATCGTCCACGGGGTATACGTGATAAGCACGAGGCTCGGCGAAAAGGTGAACGCCATGACGGCCGCATGGGTCGGGAGGGCGTCATTCGAGCCGCCGCTCATTACCGTGGCGATAGGCAAGACCCGCTACACATACGACATGGTTAAGGGGTCCGGGGTCTTTGCCGTCAACGTCCTCGGCGCGGACAACATAGCCACGGGAAAACGCTTCGGGCTCAAGAGCGGGAGGAAGACGGACAAGTTCGCCGGGGTGGAGTATGACACCAAGACGACCGGCTCGCCCATCCTCCGGGACTGCATAGCGTGGATGGACTGCAAGGTCGTCTCACACCACGACGCCGGTGACCATACGCTATTCATAGGCACGGTGATGGACGCGGGCGTCCTGCGGGAGGCCCCAACGCTTGTTTACGACAAGGAGAGTTTTTATAAGTAGTGTGAGATGAGACCCCTGTTGCCGCGAATATGGAGGTTGTATATGGGAGATATAAGGGTATATTCAAGGGATGAGCTTGCATTGAGGCCCGCCGTAGAAGGCGCGAAGATGTGGGCAATCGGCCTTGATAGGAGCATGCTCACGTACTTCGAGCTTGAGCCGGATACCACCTTCCCCGACCACTCCCATGAATCCGAACAGATAACCCTTGTGCTTGAGGGGGAGCTGACGTTCGTTTTCGATGGCAAGTCGGTCACTCTTAAGGCAGGGGATGCGGTCGCCATACCTTCGAATAAAATACATTCGGCGCACACAGGCAAAAGGCCTTGCAGGGCCGTAGACGCCTGGTCGCCGGTCAGAAGAGAGTTCCTCTTCCCAGCCGGTAGGTTGGGTTGAGGAACGAAACCCAACCTACCGGCTGGTTCAATCTGCAAGATTGAACCAGCCAAGGAGATACAAAGAAAATACTTGCAATGAGGTTAAAATTACCTCCCCACCATCCTCTTGAACTCCTCCTCGTCTATTATCCTGAGCCCCATCTCCTTCGCCTTCTCGTACTTTGAGCCCGGCTCAGAGCCTGCGACCACGTAATCAACCTTACGGCTCACCCCTCCGGCGGCCTCCGCGCCCTCCGCCTCGACGAGCGCCTTGGCCTCATCCCTCGTAAATGATTCAAGCGTCCCCGTAAACAGGAATACCTTGCCCGCGAGGGCGCCTCTTTTTTCCCTCGCCTTCTTCGGGAACGCCACCCCGGCGTCTTCGAGCTTTTTTATGACCTCCCTGTTATGCCTCTCCCTGAAAAAGTCCACGACACTCTGCGCGGTCTCAGGCCCTATCTCGTAGGTCTCCAGAAGCTCCTCGATGGTTGCCTCCATGAGGGATTTTAAATCCCCGAACCTCTGCGCGAGGACGCGGGCCATGTGCTCCCCGACCCCGCGTATGCCGAGTCCGTAGATGAGCCGCTCAAGGGCCGGGCGCTTGGACTTCTCTATTGCATTGAGGAGGTTCTCCGCGGACTTCCCGGCCCAGCGCTCAAGCGTTAGTATTTCCTCCTTCTTAAGGCGATATAAGTCCGCCACGTCTTTTATTATGCCCGCGTTGACGAACTGGTCCACGTGCATGGCGCCGAGGCCCTCTATGTCCATCGCCCTCTTCGAGGCGAAATGCCTGATGCTCTCTTTGAGCTGAGCCGGGCAGAGAAGCCCCGCTGTGCAGAAGTGCAGGGCCCCGACCCGCTCCACCGTTGAGCCGCACTCCGGGCATTTATCCGGCATCTCGAACCGCTCAAGCTCCTTTCCGCGCGGCCTCCTATCCTTCAATACCTCGGCTATCTCCGGGATGACGTCCCCGGCCCTCTGCACCACGACCGTGTCGCCGACCCTGACGTCCTTTCGTACAACCTCATCTAGGTTATGGAGCGTGGCCCGCTCTATCGTGACCCCGCCGACGGAAATGGGCTCAAGCACGGCAACCGGGGTAAGAGCGCCGGTCCTCCCCACGCCTACTATTATATCCTTCACGGTCGTCGATTCCTGCCTGGGGGCGAACTTGTATGCAAGGGCCCACCTGGGGCTCCTTGTGAGCGTGCCGAGCCTCTCCTGGAGCTCAAGGCCGTTCACCTTTATCACGACCCCGTCAAGTTCGTAGTCGAGCCCTTCGCGCTTTTTCTCAACCGTGTCGTGGTACTCAAGCGCCGCGTCTATCCCCTCCACGACCTTGACCATCGGGTTGACCTTGAGCCCGAGCGCCCTGATATAATCGAGCGATTCAAAGTGTGTCTTGAAGCCTGCCCCTTCCACCACACCCACGCCGTAGCAGAAGATGTCAAGCGGCCTCGAGGCCGTGACCCTCGGGTCCAATTGCCTCAACGACCCGGCCGCGGCGTTCCTCGGGTTGGCGAAGAGCGGCTCTCCTTTCGCCTCCCGCTCCTTATTTACCTTCCTGAAGGCCGCAAGAGGGAGGAAGACCTCCCCGCGCACCTCTATATATGACGGGGGCTTGACCCCCGTATCCCTTATCGCCGGCAGGAGGTTCAGGGGGATGGCCCTCACGGTCCTCAAGTTCCGGGTGACGTCCTCGCCCGTGTAGCCGTCCCCCCTTGTCGAGCCCTTGGTAAAGACCCCGTCCTCGTATATGAGCTCTACGGCGAGGCCGTCCATCTTCGGCTCCACGGCGTACTCTATCTCCGCGTCCGGGTCGCATTTCAGGAGCCTCTTTATCCTGCCGTCGAACTCCCCGGCCTCCTCTTGCGTGAAGGCGTTATTGAGAGAGAGCATCGGGGTGGTGTGCTTTATCGTACCGAAGGCGGCAAGCGGCGCGGCCCCGACCCTCTGGGTGGGCGAATCAGTGGTGATGAGGCCGGGGAACCGCGCCTCAAGCCCGGTAAGCCGCTTCAACATCCTGTCGTACTCGGCGTCCGTCACCACGGGGCTGTCGAGGACATAGTACCGGTAGTTGTGGTAGTTCAGCTCTTTTCGGAGCCGTGCCGCTTCTTTTTGCGCCTCTTTTTCATCCATGCGGTTAGTTGTAGCATAGAGCGCCTGCCTGGAGCAAGCACCTGCGTGGTTCATGGCTTGCAAAGCTTGCTTCGTTTAATTATACCCGGAGGGAACATTAAAATTGTCTTGACAAACCGCCTGAAATCAATTAAATTTTATAATTCAAATCTAAGTCGGGGTTCTGAAATGGGCACATACATTCCAAAAGTAGACATGAAGACCAAGAAGTGGCATCTTATAGACGCCAGCGACAAGACCCTCGGAAGGCTTGCCACCCGTATAGCGGTGATATTGAGGGGCAAGCACAGGCCGGACTTTACGACATATATCGATACAGGCGAGTTCGTCGTCGTCGTCAACGCAGAAAAGATAGCGGTTACGGGCAATAAGCTGACGGACAAGATATATTACCACCACTCGATGTATCCGAACGGGCTCAAGTCAAAGCCCATGGAAAAGCTCCTCGCCGAAAACCCCGAAGAGGTGCTCAAAAAGGCGGTCTGGGGCATGCTCCCCAAGGGCAGGCTCGGCAGGGACATGTTCAAGAAGCTCAAGGTATACGCTGGGGAGCAACACCCCCATAAGGCGCAGATGCCCGTGGCGCTTACGGGCCTGAAGTAGTTATAAGGCCCGGCGGGGCGTTTGAGAAAAAGCGTAGCGTTTGACCGATAGATTAGATCATATCAGAAGAATTAACGGGGGTAATAGATGGTGGACGTATTCAGTGCGGTAGGGAGACGCAAGACATCGGTTGCGAGGGTCAGGCTGTTGGCCGGCTCAGGCGACATAAAGGTAAATGACAGGACAATGGACGAGTTCTTCTGCAGGGAGACCTTGAAGAGCATCGTCAAACAGCCCCTTGAAATAACAAACACCGCCGGCAAGTTCGACGTGGTTGCAAACGTAGACGGCGGCGGCGAGAGCGGACAGGCGGGCGCGGTAAGGCACGGCATAGCGAGGGCGCTGGTCTGCTCGGACGCCAACCTGAGGGGCGTGCTGAAAAAGGCGGGGCTCCTCACAAGGGACCCGAGGATGAAGGAGAGGAAGAAGTACGGCCAGAAGGGCGCGAGGAAGAGGTTCCAGTTCTCCAAGAGGTAATCCCTGGGGAAGGCCATCCGGCCTTCCCCTTTTTTATTGACCGGAACCGGGTAATAAAATATAGTCAGAGTCAGACAAAGAGGCTTGGAGAGGTCGTTATGATAAAGGTAGCCGTAATCGGGGCGAGCGGGTATACCGGGAGCGAGCTTTTGAGGCTCCTAACCCTCCACCCGGACGCCGAGGTGGTCGAGGCCACATCGAGGCAGTACAGGGGGATGCCGGTCCCCGAGATATTCCCGGCGCTGAGGGGTTTTTACGACGGATTGGCTTTCAGCGAACCCGCTGACCTTAAGGGCGTAGGGGCCGACGTCGCCTTCTGCGCGCTCCCGCATGGGGCCTCGCAGGACGCCGTTGCCGCCCTGTTGCACGCCGGGTGCAAGGTCATAGACCTGAGCGCGGACTTCAGGCTCCGCGAAGCCGAGGTCTATAGGGCGTGGTACGGGGAGCATAAGATGGAGGGGCTCCTCAAGGAAGCGGTCTACGGACTGCCGGAGCTTCACAGGAATGAGATAGCCGGGGCAAGGCTCGTGGCCAACCCCGGGTGCTACCCGACCGGAGCGGCCCTGGCGCTGGCCCCCGCCTTGAAGGAGGGGGTCATAGACGCCGCTTCCATCATCATCGACTCCAAGAGCGGCGTCTCTGGCGCCGGCAGGGGGGCGTCCCTCGATAGCTCTTTCGTGGAGGTAGCCGGAGGCTTCAAGGCCTATAAGGTCGGCTGCCACAGGCATACCCCTGAGATAGAGCAGGAACTCGGCGCGATCGCCGGGGAAAAGATAAGCGTCACCTTCACCCCGCACCTACTGCCGACCCCCAGGGGCATCCTCACCACAGCCTACGCGAGGCTCAAAAAAGGCGTCAATACCGCGAGGCTGCATGAGGTCTACTCCGGGTTCTACGCCTCTGAGCCGTTTGTGCGCGTACTTCCTGAAGGCAGGTTCCCGGACATAAAAGAGGTCAGGTGCTCGAATTACTGCGATATCGGCGTATACGCGGACGTGGTGAGGGGGCGGATGATAGTGGTGTCGGCCATTGACAACCTCGTAAAGGGCGCCTCAGGCCAGGCCGTTCAGAACATGAACATCGTCTCCGGCCTCAAGGAGGATAAAGGACTCAAAACACCCCCTACGCCGTTTTAGCGTTCTGAAACTCTTGTAACCTCTCCGGTAAAAAAAACCGCTCCGCATCTGTCATGCGGGGCGGTTCTTTATATGTCAAAGATTCCCCGCGGCTTGGGCCTATGGGAGCTTCAAGAAATCGGGGGAAAGAGCAATTTTTAGAGGCGCCCTTAAAAGAGCATTGATAGGGCCAGCTCTGCCCTGACCTCTTTGGGGATATCGTTGCCGTCGACAGTGGTTGATTTAGGCGACATGGCCGCCCCGAGGTCGAGATTTACGACCCATAGGTTCAACCCCAGCCCGGCGGTGTAGACTACGCCTATATCGCTTTGCGCCATGTTCTTGTACGCCCCGGCCCTCACCTGCACGACCTTGAAGACGTTGACCTCCACGCCGCCGCTGAGGTTCTGCGATTTATAGCTGTCAGAAACGGTCGTATCGTTCTTCGTCAGGTCGTAGTCCACCGCGAGGGTGACGTAGCTGACCGGCTTGTAGGCTACCCCGGCCCGCACCTGCGCCTTCTCTTTCAAATAGTCGTCGTCTCCGGCCAGAAGGGGCTTCATGTCGAACTTCGGGGAGTTGAGGTTGCGGCCAACGAGGCCGGCGCGCAGCGTATCGCCGTTACGGTAGAGCATGCCGAGATCGACCCCGAAGTTATGGCTGTCCTTGTAATCGTTCCTGGCCCTGTCCAGCGCGTCCCCGAAGTCGGTATTGAAGACCTTGACCGACGTGTTGTAGACCCGCGCCTTCATGTACTTCAGGTTCGCGCCTACTGAGAAGTTATCCGATATCCGGCGGCCCCAAGTCAACGGGACCTCGGCCACCGCTATGCCCTTGAAAAGAAGCCTCGAATTGTTGTCGGCGAATGACCCGCCGGTCTGGGCGGCGCTGGCGAGTTCAGCCGCGTTCTTTACGGCTGAGGACGGGTCAGACGGTATGGCCAGGCCGCTTGCCTGCGCCTGCCCGAGCCCGTAGTCCATAGCCTGGACGTAATTCGTGGCGGTCGTTGTGTTCCAGCCAGGCAGGGCGGCTATGGTGCTTATGAGGCTCGTCTTGGTGGCCGAGTCGAAGTAATAGTTGCCGGCAGGCACGGAGGCCCCGTTATTGAAGTTGCTCGCCGTCGAGAGCTGGGTGATTATGTCCACGCCGGTTGTCCCGGATGTTACCGGGGATATATTTACGAGGTCGAGGTCCCCCCTTGCCGAGATGTCGCCGAATACGTAGCCGCCTATGCCGAAGTTGCCGACCTGCGCCGCCGCCACCACGTTTCCCGATGCGGTCAACGCCCTATCCTTGTTGTTATTGAACGTCTTGAGCTCGTTTAAGAGCGTTATGTAGTCAGAGACCCTGTTAGCCTGGATAACCCCGTTATCGAGATTGTTGAAATCGATCTTGGATATCCTGTCGATCTCTTCCCCGAGGTCCTCGTGCACCTGCGCGCCCACTCCAATGCCGAGGGCGCCGCTCCAGCTCCTGTTGCCGTAGTCCCCGCCCTTCTTGTCCTTGAAAAATCCGTAAGCCGCCGGGTTCCAGTAGCTCGCCGTGGCGTCATTGGCTACCGCCACATTCGCGCCTCCCATCCCCAAAGCCCTCGGCCCCACGATCGACCATTCGCCAGCCTCTGAACAGGATGAAAGCAGAAGAATCGACAAGAAAAACGAAAATAGAGCTGCAAATAGCTTTTTCTCCATAGCCCCGTCACCTCGCGTCCGTTTTTTTGGAATATGCATAGCGAGCCCATTCCCCGCAGCTTGCTGCGGGGTCAAGCGAGCGAATAGAAATTGTTTCCTTACATATCGAAGATTCCCCGCGGCTTGCCGCGGGGAGCTTCAAGGATTTTCAATCCGGCGGCAAAAATAAAAAAGCCCGATGGGCGCCATCGGCGCTCATTGGCAAAAACAAAAAAACCTGCCAAAGGCAGGTTATCTTATGGTCTTTATCTAAATAAGGCCAAGGGTGCGGCCGCTGTTCTTGATATCAAGATAGGCTATCACCAGTTGAACCTTAGAAGCTGTACTATGTTGATCACCTCTAAGTTGTTCGCGTTCTTGTCGTAGACCTCCACCCTGTTTATGGTAGGCGCTTTAAAAGCGACCTTGCCGTTTTCCACCTCGGCGGCCGCTTCAACGACCCCGCTTGAAGCAACCCCATAGGCGGCTCCAACAAGGATACCTACACCGGCGCCTGTCGGTATGAAGCCGAGGTGGTCGCCCGGGTTCTTGGTCAGCAGAAGTACAGCCGTGCCGGCGAGCGCGCCTATCACCCCGCCGTAGATAGAGTCCCTGAGCGTCCTTTGCATGGTGTCTTCAGCCCTGGCCGCGGCCGGAAGTATCAGGATTATGGTTGCGAGTGTTACGAGGATGGCTTTCTTCAGTATCTTCATGGCAGGGTTTGCTCCGCGTCCGAGTGCATCCGCTATTGGGTGTCTGGCACTCTAAAGCTGACTTATAATAACCTATTTTATCAGTTTTTGTCAAGAGACTAAGGTCACAAAATGCCAGGTTTTTCAGATAAGAAAACTATTTCAAATTCGAGCGATTTAATATATTGTAAAATTGGATGAAAGGTCTTTTTTCCCGGGACGGCCCGTCCGCAGGGCGCCGGACGTCCCGCTGTGAGAAGGATCGTCTGGCCGAGGAGATGCGCGAGTTTCACGAGCTTGCCCCAGGCGTTGCCGGATCGAGCCGCATCAACATAAGGTGTTAAAATATAAAGAGCTTATGTACTCACGCTGCCCCTGCGTAAACTTGACAGACTCTCAAAACAGGATATACTTATTTCGGAGGCGTGATGACTGTAACCGCGGACTTCAATGACATCGCCATTATAATAGCGGTAGTGGCCTTTTTGGTTCTGGTAATAGCGCTCGTGCCGATGATATTCCAGATCAAAAAGACCGTAAAAGCGGTAGAGGATCTGACCGTTGAGAGCAGGAAGACGGTAGAAGGGGTAAACTCCTTGGTAAATAAACTGAACTCCCAGGCCGGGGACTTGGACGAGCTGGTGAAGCGGGTCAAGGAGGTAGGGCTTAAGATGACCGCCGTTGCGGAACTTGTGGTCGACAATATCAGAAGCCCGGTAATAACTGTCCTGAGCCTCCTCCTGGGGGCACGTCGGGCTTTAAAGAGATTGTTAAGGCACAGGAGTAACAAAGGGGGTGACGACGATGGGAACCGGTAAAAACACAGCGTTATTGGCATTCTTGCTTGGAGGCATAGCAGGCGCCGCTTTAGCGTTGCTCTATGCGCCGAGCTCCGGGGCGGAGACGAGGAAGAAGCTGAGGGACGGCCTCGAGGACGCCGGCGAGTGGGCAAAAGACAGGTATGCGGATACCAAAGACCGCATCGGAGAGAGCGCCGACAAGGTCCGCCATATAGTATCCGATAGAAAAGAGGACCTGGCCGCCGCGTTCGAGAGCGGTAAAGAGGCGTTTCACAGGGGTAAAGAGAGGCTGACGAAGGAGACCTCATAATAGGCCTCCGTAGCCCGTGCGATAGCCGTTCTTTTTTCAGGAATAGAGAGTCCGCCAGCACCTGCGGCGGACTGAGACGAGGCCTTTTGGCCGCATGGATTGGCATGTAAAGTATCCGCGTATCCGCTTACATGCCATATCCGATTTACACCGTTTCCTTGCCGCAGCCCTTTCTCTGAAGCTCCCCTCGGCCAACGCCGGTGGGGCTCCAAACCGTTGCGGGAACCGTCTGGCTTGTGAGAGATTATCGAAGGCCCCGATAGCCCAACCCGCGGTGGGTCTTCAAAATCCAAGTGAATCCGGTTCTGTTTACACGTTCGACCCCGTTATGCCAAGTTGCGGGTCTTGCCCACGCCATGCATTTTCAAGGAGATGCGTTTAATCGTGGAACGACAAAAACTTACGCTCAGCGTATTTACAGCGGATGTCGGCGGGTTCGTAGGCCATGTAAGCTCCCACCCCGATATACTTGATACCGCCAAGGAGAGGCTCTATATCGCCAGAGAAAAGGGCTTTATAGTCGATTTTCACGTCTTGAGGTGCGGCGACGACCTCGAGCTGATAATAACGCACAGGTCAGGGTGCGCCAACTCCGGCGTACACGAGCTTGTCTGGAATACGTTCAACGCCTGCAAAGAGGTCTCGATGGACCTCGGGCTTTACGCGCATGACAGGGGGCTTTCCAGCAGGGATTTCACCGGGAGCGTGAAGCTCATGGGTCCGGGGGCCGCGGAGGTGGAGTTCATGGAAAGGGGGAGCGAACCGGTACTGGTGCTCATGTCCAACAAGACCTCGACCGGCTCATGGAACCTCCCCGTATACAGGGTGTACGCCGACCCGTTCAACACGTCCGGCCTGGTGCTCGACCCCTCCATGGCCGAGGGTTTTTCGTTCACTGTCCTGGATATCGAGCAGAATAGCGAAATAACGCTTCAAGCCCCGAAGGAGCTTCACAGCCTCCTTGCCCTCATAGGGTCGACAAGCAGGTATGTCGTAACATCGGTCCGCAGGAATACCGACAACGAGATCGCGTGCGTAGTGGCGTCCCAGAAGTTGAACATGTCAGGCGAAAGGGCGGCGTCAAAATGCGAGCCCGCGGTCATCATGCGGTGCCATGACGGCCTGCCCTCCGTAGGCGAGGCGATGGAGGCGTTCGCGCACCCTTACCTGGTGGAGGGGTGGATGAGGGGGGCGCACACCGGGCCCCTGATGCCCGTGCCGTTCTATGAGGCCAACCCCACGAGGTTCGAGGGGCCTCCGAGGGCGATAGGGGCCGGGTTCCAGATAACGGACGGACGCCTTATAGGGCCGCATGATATGTTCGATGACCCGAGTTTTGACGAGACAAGGCGCGTAGCCAACAACGTGACCGACTATTTAAGGAGGCATGGGCCGTTCCAGCCGCACCGCATGTCATGGGCCGAGTTGGAGCGCACGGGGCCTTCGCCCGTGGCGGATAAGCTCAAGGAGAGATTCGAGAAGCTTTAGCAGGTTGTTGAAAAACCCTCGCGTCCGTTCAGGCTGTTCAAAAAGCTCCGGATACAAGGCGTCGAGGAGCGAGGAATGAGGCGTATTTTGTCCATACGCCGCAGTGACGAGCGACGATGACAACGCAGTAGATGGACTTTTTCAACAGCCTGTTAGATGGGGCTTTTTGAGCGGCCTGTCAGAATACAGCACGAGATAGAACGGGAGGGGTGTCTATGAAAGGGTCGAGGATCAGAGGGCCGAAGATTGTCAAGAAAAAGGCGATAGATACGGAGAAAGACCCGTATCTGCCGGAGGAGTCGCCGGGAGACGTCGGGGAGTGCAAAAAGTGCGGCATCATATATACCGGAAAGCACTGGGCGCTTAAAAGCAACGCCCCTGAGGATGTGCTCCTCAAGGAGCCGAAGGTAAAGCTTGTCTGTCCGGCCTGCAGGAAGATAATGGAGAACTTCGCGGAGGGCTATGTGACCATTCATGGCGATTTCCTGAAGGGGCATAAAGACGAGATACTGAACCTCATACGGAACAAAGAGAAGATAGCGATGGACTCCAACCCCCTTGAGCGCATAATAGAGATCAAGGACAGGGCCGGAACGATAGAGGTAACCACCACGACCGAAAAACTCGCCCAGAGGATAGGTCAGATGCTCCACAAGGCCTTTCACGGAGAGGTCGAATACAAGTGGAGCGACGACGTAAAGCTGGCGAGGGTGGTATGGTCGCGGCAGGGGTGAGGTCATTGTTAAAGGAGGCGAGTCTCTATAAAAAGGCTGAAAATAACTACGCAGACTGCTTTCTCTGCTCGTTCCGCTGCCATATCGCCCCCGGGAAAAGGGGCGTATGCGGGGTAAGGGAGAACAGGCAGGGCGCACTCTACACCAATGTCTACGGCCGCCTCATAGCGCAGAACATAGACCCGATAGAGAAAAAGCCCCTCTTCCATTTTCAGCCCGCTTCGCGCTCCTACTCCATCGCCACCGTCGGGTGCAACTTCAGGTGCCTGTACTGCCAGAACTTCGACATCTCGCAGATGCCGCGCGACAAAAAGACCATAGCCGGCGAGGAGGTCGACCCCCTGGAGGTAGTGTCCGAGGCGCTGGAGACCGGTTGCTCGTCCATATCCTACACCTATACGGAGCCGACGATATTCTTCGAGTACGCACGAGACGTCGGGGCGCTGGCAAAGGACAAGGGGCTCAAGAACGTATTCGTCACGAACGGGTACATGACAGGGGAGTGCATCGATGAGCTCAAAGAAACGGTAGACGCCGCCAACGTCGATATAAAGGCCTTTACGGAGGGCTTTTACAAGAAGGTATGCGGGGCAACGCTCGCCCCGGTGCTGAAATCCATAGAGCGGATGAGGGAGCTCGGCATATGGGTGGAGATAACCACCCTCGTTATCCCGGCCATGAACGACTCGGATGAGGAGTTGAGGAATATCGCGAAGTGGATATACAGGACCGATAAGGCGATGCCCTGGCACATAAGCGCCTTCCGTCCGGCGTATAAGATGATGGACGCGCCCCCGACCCCTGCCGAGACCCTCGAACGCGCAATGGACATAGGCCTCGCCGAGGGGCTCAGGTACGTCTATACCGGCAATATCCCGGGGCTCAAGGGCGAATCCACGCACTGCTACAACTGCAAGAAGCTCCTTATTGAGAGGCGCGGCTTTACCGTCATGAAGAACCTCGTGGCTGAAGGCAGGTGCCCGTTCTGCGGCACGGCCATAGACGGGGTCGAACTGTAGGATATACCGGCCGGGTTGAGCCGTTGCCGGCCCGTGGGTGTCGTACATGTTTTCAAAGCAGCGCCGTTTCCGCTCAGCTTTAAAAATCTGCTTTGCTCCGGGCGTTTCTTCCATACCCTGCCTTAAGGGTGCCTCTAAAAATTAGGGAAGCTCTGATTAATTCCTTGGTGCGTCATTGCGAGCGAAGCGAAGCAATCTCATCTTTTGATAAATCAATAACTTGGAGATTGCTTCGTCGCGTGCGCTCATCGCAATGACATTAAAAAAAGAATTAATCAGAGGTTCCTTAGATATTTTTTCCGAGGTCGAGGCGGGGTGAAAATAAAAAGCGGAGCATATATGCTAATATGTGAGCATTTTTATTTTCGCCCTAACGAAGAGATCGGGAAAAAGAGCAATTTTTAGAGATACCCTTGAAACCCAAGGGCCTTCAACAATGAAACCGATAGAGATAGACGGCAGTTTCGGGGAGGGCGGCGGACAGATACTGCGTAC
>JACRLF010000104.1 GCA_016235365.1 Deltaproteobacteria bacterium
AGTCCATCTACTGCGTTGTCATCGTCGCTCGTCACTGCGGCGTATGGACAAAATACGCCTCATTCCTCGCTCCTCGACGCCTTCGGGGCACCCACGCCAAGTGGCGTGGGTCGGGAGCTTTTTGAACAGCCTGAACGGACCGAGGGTTTTTCAACAACCTGTTAGTATACCCCGCTCTCTTATTATCGGCAAAGATTCAAAAAACTTTAACAGGCACAGCGGGCAAATTACTCCGCGGCTTGGGGGTGCTGTCCCTTTCGGGGCCGTATTGCGAAGTGCTTGAGTTCCATGCTATAATACATCGCGTGTAGAGCGGCCCGGGAAAAAAATACATGGCATGGCAGGCAGAATTTTCCCCGTTCTATATGCCTCTTGAACAGGCCGTGTTATAATATGTTGATTTCAAAGATTATTTTTTACATAGTAGGGTGGTACGGTTATTGCTTTTTCTTAAGGCATGAACGTAGAGAGATCTTCTTATTGACGGACCCCAACCGGAAGGGAGGTGATAAGGATGTCAGTCAGCGGTATTAGCAACAGTCAGGCCTTGAGCTATTTTCAGACGGCTGGAATTTCTCAGAGCGCCGGGGTGGGTCAGGACAGCGATAGCGATAACGACGGAAGCGCTGGAAGCGCCGGGGGCGCAGGGGAGGCGCAACGCAAACGCCAGGGCCTCATGCAGGGCGTCATGCAGACACTGGAACAGCTTGGTTTCAATTCAACGGCCCAGGGTGCAAGCGCGTCCGACGCCGCCTCGTCGGCCAACAGCGGCGGTGACGGCGCCGGGAGTACGGCCATAAGCCAGGTCGCCAGGAATGCGCTCCGCGCGTTTTTGTATGACCTTGCCATGGCGCAGCGTCAGGCCAATTCCGGCGCCCAGACCTCAGGCAACGCGGTCGGCGGCGTGGGCGGCGCCTCCGCCGCTCAGGGAGGCTACGGCAATATCGCCACGAACATGCAGTCCCTGTCGCAGAGCCTCGGCTCGGGAGATTCAACGCAGAACAGCGCCTTGAATACCTTGGGTACGGATCTGCAGAACCTTATCCAGGCCCTGTCCGGCGACAACGGCTCCGGCTCGACAAGCTCCACGTCGAACGGTCAGGACATGCTGCAGTCGTTCCTGCAGACGTTGGCTCAGAACCTGGCAACCCAGCAGGGTACGAGCCTCGATGCGCTGAACACGGCCGGAGGGATTGTCAGTACCGTAGCGTAAGCCTTTTTTGTTAATGGCATCAGGTTGCGCCGGCATATGGCGCTAAAGAAATAAAAAGACCGCCGAGCAATGCTCGGCGGTCTTTTTCATGGTGGGCGGTACAGGGTTTGGCCTCGCTCGGAGGCTCCCGCCTCCATCGCTCCGGCCGGGCCGCCTCACTTGCGGCCTGCCTCCCGGCATGCCTCATCCTCGCTTCTCGCTCGGCCTCCATTCCTCGGCATCCTGCCTCGTCAATCCGGCCACGCGCCTTCACTTCCGGACGCATCCTTGCGTCCTCATCCTCGCTTCTCGCTCGGCCTCCATTCCTCGGCATCCTGCCTCGTCAATCCGGCCACGCGCCTTCACTTCCGGACGCATCCTTGCGTCCTCATCCTCGCTTTGCTCGGCGTTCAGGCGTTGCGACTGCGTCGCCTTTCGGCGGCTTTCAAACCCTGATCGATATCATGGGGTTGATATTATGGTGGGCGGTACAGGGTTTGAACCTGTGACTTCCACCGTGTGAAGGTGGCACTCTACCGCTGAGTTAACCGCCCGTATGGATTTCCGGAGAGCATGGAAATGATATAGGAAGCCTCCCTCAAAGTCAAGAAATACATTGAATAATCCGCCTTAAAACGGTATATTTTTAAGATAATGAGGTTCCTCGGTCTCGATCTCGGTAAAAAGACAATCGGCGTGGCGATAAGCGATGAGACGGGCCTGACCGCCCAGCCTTTTGCCGCCATAAAAAAGGCGTCGCTGGCAAAGGACCTCGATGCCATTGCCGCGCTCATCGAACAGTATTCCGTAAAGCATATCGTGGCTGGGATGCCGGTGAACATGAACGGCACGATCGGCCCCAGGGGCGAGGAGGCGCAGAGGTTTATCGAGTCGCTCCGGGAGAAGACGGGGTTGCCGGTCACAGCCTGGGACGAGAGGCTTTCAACCGTCGCTGTAGAGAGGGTGCTCATCGACGGGGACGTGAGCCGCGCAAGGCGCAAAGAGGTAGTGGACAAGTTGGCCGCCGCGTACATCCTCCAGGGCTATCTCGACAGCAGGAGGGTTGCGAGCTGACCGAGGCCTCCATCAGCTGCGGCTTTTTCAGCGGCCTCTTAACAGGTTGCGGAAAAAGTCCCCGATACTTCACTTCGTTGAAGCTCCCCGGGGCTTGGGCATAGGGGAGCTTCAAGGCCCGGCCACTTCGGCCAAGGATATCCGCGATGTGCGTGCGTAAGCGAATCGGGACATTAACGATAATATTCTTGACGGCCTTGAGCCTTCTTTTCACCCACCTGTATATCGCCTTCTATTCACCGGTCTCCCCGAACGCGGACAATACGGTGACATTCAACGTCCAGAAGGGGACCGGGTTCAGGGTGGTTGCGTCCAACCTCAGGGACGCGGGGGTTATAAGGGACCCCGAGAGCTTTATTTTCATTGCGAGCATCCTGGGCGCCTATAAGAAGGTAAAGGCCGGCGAGTATGAATTGAGCGGGGCCATGACCCCCATGGAGGTGCTCGATTCGCTCGTCAAGGGCAAGGTCAAGCGCCACCTTGTCACCATCCCGGAGGGCTACGACCTGCGGGATATAGCCTCGGCGCTCGAGCGCGAGGGGCTTGTGGATAGAGATGAGTTTTTATCGAGGGCCGCGGACAGCTCCTTTGTCCGGGCCGTCGGGGTCGAGGGGCCAACCTTTGAGGGCTATCTCTTCCCGGACACGTATGCGTTTACCAGGGGCATGGCCGTTGACGAGATAATCACGAAGATGGCGGAGCGGTTCAAATCGGTATACTTCTCTGAGTTCGAGGCCGAGGCGACGAAAAAGGGCGTGGGCATGAGAAAGCTCGTCACCTTCGCCTCGATCATCGAGAAAGAGACGGGCGCGCCGGGGGAGCGCGGGCTCGTGTCCGCCGTCTTCCACAACAGGCTCAAAAAGGGTATCAAACTCCAGAGCGACCCTACCGTAATCTACGGGGTAAAGGATTTTGACGGCAATATTAGTAAAAGGCATCTCGGGGCGAAGTCGCCTTACAACACCTACGTCATCTACGGCCTGCCGCCAGGGCCGATAGCGAGCCCGGGCAGGGCCTCGCTGAGGGCCGTATTGAGCCCGGACGACTCCGACGCCCTCTACTTCGTATCCAGGAACGACGGGACGCATCACTTCTCAAATAAGCTTAGCGACCACAACAGGGCAGTCAACCGCTACCAGAGGCATATGAAGACCTCAGGCCAGGCGATGAATAAGGGCTGACAACGGCGGAACCCCCCATCTCTCAAGAAGCTTCGCTCAAAAGGCATACCCCGCCACACTTATCCCGAATCAATCGATTGGGTGTGGTTGCGTTTTAGCTGGCGTCTGCTATACTCCCATCATCTGGATTACCTAACAGGCTGCTGAAAAACTCGATTTGTCGTCTTTGCGAGCGTAGCGAAGCAATCTCATCTTTAGGAAAATCAAACACTTAGAGATTGCTTCGTCGCAAAAATGCTTCTCGCAATGACAATGCGGGGTTTTTCCGCAACCTGCTAATATAGAGAACCCAAGGGCCGGCGTATCCCACGCGGCAATCTCCCTGAATCTTCCGCAATTGAAGCCGCTGATGAAATCACCCTGGGCATCGAGGCCCCAGAGGGTTTCAGAACGCTAAAAAAATGTACGGTCCCCGGCGTATCCGAATGTACTTGCCATAGTAGCTTGCAGAGCAGACTTCGGGGGATTATAACCGAAGGAGGCGTTTAAGAAAGGGTTGACGGTTCAGCGGCGAGCGCAGAGGTCCGAAAACTCAAAAAAGGGAGGTTGGAATGAAAGGCAAATTTCCGAGCAGAATCATGTCATTGGTCTTTGTCTTTCTCTTCTTTGCGGTTTTACAGCAGGCGAACGCGGAGGAGAAAGCGGCGCGGGTCTTCAAGGCGAACATAGAGGCAATACAGCCCGAATACGGCGCAACAGCACCCTTGAGTATACGCTTCACCCTTACGAACACCTCGGATAAGCCGATGCACGTGCTTACATGGCATACCCCGCTTGAAGGGTTCAACGGCAACATCTTCCGCGTCACGCGGGACGGAGTACCGGTGATGTATGTAGGAAAGGTCGTAAAAAGGGGCGCCCCCCGTCCCGAGGATTACAGGACCGTAGAGCCCGGCAAATCCATCCAGACAGAGGTGGACCTGTCCGAGGCCTATGCCATATACGAGCCGGGGGACTATAGCGTTGAGTTCGTCTCCGGGCTATATGACTTCGGAGAGACCAAACCCCAGGAGCTTGCGCGCAAGACGATGTTCGCGCCCGAGTCCATCAGCTCAAACGTCGTGACCTTCAAGCTCATGGGGGAGAGGAAGCGGCCCGAGGCGCCGGTGACAGAGGCGGCCAAACCCACGGCCGAGGGGGCGGCGGCCAAGGCCCCGGTATTCAAGAACTGTTCGCAGAGCCAGCAGAACGACCTGAACAGCGCCCTCACCGAGGCCAAGAACATATCGACCGGCTCATACCTCTGCCTCAAGGGCCTTGACGTGAGCAAGAGGCCGGGCAGCCCCAGGTACAAGACATGGTTCGGCGCGTACGACGCCGGGCGCTGGAGCACCGCCACCAATGACTTCGACAAGATATACGACGTCTTCGCGAACAAGACCGTCACGTTCAACTGCGGCTGCAATACCAGTGACTACGCCTATGTCTATCCGAACAAGCCGTACGAGATATACCTGTGCAACGCGTTCTGGACAGCCCCTTTAAGCGGCACCGATTCAAAGGGGGGCACCCTTGTGCATGAGACGAGCCACTTCTACGCCGTGGCGAGCACAAGCGACTATGCTTACGGGCAGGCGAGTTGCAAGAACCTTGCGAATAACACCCCCGCAAAGGCGATAGCGAACGCCGACAGCCATGAATACTTTGCCGAGAACAACCCCTCACAGAGCTGCGGGACCGACCACATCGGCTACTCGGTGGCGGCCATCTTCTCGGTCATCGGCGTGGCGCTCGTGGCACGCAGACGCGGGAGGGGCTCCCTGTGAACGCGCATAGCGAGCTACGATCAATCAGACCCCGAAGGAAACAATGAACCACCCCTGGAGCCTTGCTGCGGGGCACCAGAAGGAAACACTAAAATCTTTGGGTAGAGCAGGGGAGAAACGGCGTCACAGGAGACAGGAAGCGGCGATACCGCGGTCAAGGAGGCGGCCTTCAGGTGAAGATAATCATTTGTTTTTTGACGCTATTCGCACTCTCCAGCGCGTGCGCGTCGGAGAGGCCGATCTTGAACATGCATAGCGAGCGCGAGGCCCGCAGCTTGCTGCGGGGTCAAGCGAGCGAATCGGATATAGATACTTCCTTACATGTCGAAGATTCCCCGCGGCTTGCCGCGGGGAGCTTCAACCGGAAGCAAGGGCCTCAAATGAGGTTTACTCTCGATGCGCAACAGAGTTACGCCGCAGGCTCCCCTGTTGCCATCCGCTTCACGCTTGAGAACCTCACGGCAGAGCCGCTCTACGTGCTTAAATGGTACACGCCGCTTGAGGGGATCAAAGGCAGGATATTCAAGGTAACGCGCGACGGCGTGGAGGTCTTGTATGAAGGCCCTATGGTCAAGCGCGCAAACCCCGTCCGGGATGATTACGTCCGCATCGGCCCCGGGGAATCGGTCTCCGTTGCTGTGGACCTTTCCGTTGTCTATGACCTCACGAAGCCCGGTGAGTACAGGGCTGAGTTCAGCGGCAGGATTTACGACGTGGCGGTTGAAGAAAAAACGCTCCCGAGGACGATGGATAAGCACCAGGGGATTGATCTTACCGGCAATGCCGTGACCTTCCGCGTCTCAAGGCCTTAGGACAAGACGCCTTCGGCTCACGGAAAAAAGGCAAGCGGCATAGCCTTCGCCGCTTATAAGCCGTGTTTAATGAAACCTCCCCGGGCTTGAAGACCTAAGGGATTTCAGAACGTTAAAAAAATGAAACCTCCCCGGGCTTGGAAGGCCCACGGGGTTTCAGAACGTTAAAAAAATTCGAGGGTAGGATGGAGAGGACCGGTCAATCGATTTTTGGTTTAAGCCGCAGTAGCGACAGGGTTCTCGTTCTCCGTCTCCTGGGGGCGGGGGTCTTGATAGCCCTCTACTATGCATTGGATTGGTCGGGGCTGCGTGAGGTAGTACGCGGCGCTGTGGCGGTTTTCCTCGGTCTCCTCGGCCACCGCGCCGTTTCCGTTGATAATGGAGGGGAGTTTTACCTCTTGGTAGACGGATACCGCTCTTTCGCAATCACCGCGAACTGCACTTACGCGGACCTGGCGCTCGTCATGGCCCCGTTCTGCTGGCGGCTGAGAACACCCCTCCTCCTGAACCTGTCGCGCCTTGCCGTTATCTCGGCGGCAATAATGATTGTCAATATTGCGAGGGTGGTCATGGCGATAGACCTCTATCAGGGGGGTGTATCGTGGAGCCTTGCCCACCTTCTGCCGGATATAGCCATACACTCGGCATCCATAGCCGCGGCGGTATGGCTTGCGCTCAGAAGCGACAGGGCCCTTAAGCCCGGGACTGTTGAAAAGTCTGCAGAGGCCGTTGCGGCGTAGAGTCCGGGAGTTCGATTTTCCGCTATGTTAAGGATACTCTGAAAAATTCTACCGATAGGGTCATTCTGAGCGTAGCGAAGAATCTCGTTCTTCCGCTCAGGACAGGCTCCGCGAAGAATCTTGTCTCCATGAAAATCAGCAGGCTATGAGATTCTTCGTCGTTTTGCTCCTCTGAATGACAGAAAGAAAGTGAATTTTTCAGAGCTTCCTTAAAATATCTTGCCCTTCAACCCCTTTGAAGCCGTCACCTTTCCGTTGGAATCCACGATGACGCCTTCAACCCCATCGAGGCCCTCTATCAGGGCCATGCCCTTTTCAGGGCCGAGCACAAAGACCGCCGTGGAAAGGGCGTCGGCCATGGTCGGGTCTTCCGTTATTATGGTGACGCTCCTGCACCTGTCGGCGGGGAATCCTGTGGAGGGGTCGAGTATGTGGTGGTACCGCACGCCGTCCTTTACAAAGTACCTTTCATAGTCCCCCGAGGTCGAGACGGCGCCGTTATACAGCTCGACCTCGCCGATCAGCCTCTTCTCCCTCGGGTGCTGGATGCCTATCTTGAAGGCCCTCTGACCGGCCCCTTTTTTCTGGAAGACCACCATGTCCCCGCCGGCGTGTATTATGCCCCTTTCAACCCCCTCCCTCCGTAACGCCTCCACAGCCCTGCTGACGATGTAGCCCTTTGCGATGCCACCGAGGTTTAGAACCATCCCTTTTTTCCTGAGGCCGGCCTTCATCGAGGCGTCGTCGATGATTATCCCCCGGTAGTCCACAAGGGGCAGGACGCGGCCGATCTCCTCTTTTGACGGCACATAGCGCCTTTCGCCAGAGTACCCCCATACCTTTCCGAGCGCGCCTACCGTGGGGTCAAACGCGCCGTCGGAGAGCGCCGCCACCTTTACGGCGGACTTCAGCACCATTATCACATCGGGAGAGACGGTGACGGGTGCATCGCCTGCGGAGCTCGAGATCTTCGATACATCGCTATCGGGCATATAGTTGCTGAATAGTGCCTCAAGCCTCTTTATCTCGTCAAAGGCCTTTTCCGCGGCTATATCGAACCTCTTGGCGTCCCCCTCGGCGAGCGTTATCTGCAGCACCGTGCCCATGAGCATCTTCGTGTAGGTTACGCTCTCACGCTCCCTCTTAAGATATAGGGGCACGGCGAGGAGCACGGCTACGGTCAAGGTCACGATGGCGTAGGAGATGAGACGGCGCACCTTTTTATCCTGATTATCCATTGGTCGGCCTATTCGCTGACAGGGCGCTTTTTTTGAAATTTCAGGGGTTTCGGAACGCTAAAAAAAAGCCGGGCTGATTAGCCCGGCGTTGTTTTACTATAGGGTGCCTCTAAAAATTGTCCTTTTTCCCGATCTCTTTGTTAGGGCGAAAATAAAAATGCTCACATATTAACATATATGCTCCGCTTTTTATTTTCGTCCCGCCTCGACCTCAGAAAAAATATCTAATTTTTAGAGACACCCTATTGTGTATCGGTTCTTACCCGGCAGGTCAAAGAGCCTCAGGCATTGACGTTAAAACTCCTCTTCTTCCATCTCGCCCTTTTCCATTATGCCGAGGCCCGACTCTTCCTCGAACCGTCCCCGTATCTTCTGCTCCTTTTCGCTCCGTGACTGGCACTCGATGCACACGCGCGTGAAGGGCAGGGCCCTCAGCCTGTCCTCGGCTATCGGCTCTCCGCACTCCTCGCATTCGCCGTAGCTGCTGTTATTGATGCGGTCGAGCGCGTCTTCTATTTCCGCGAGCTTCCCCCTGTCGCGGTCTCCGAGCATAAGGGTGAGCTCCCGCTCCCTTTCGGTGCTTGCGATGTCGTATATGTCGCCTATCTCGAACTTGTGGCTGTCGCTCTCGCTCTTGACCTTGTGGGAGACTTCCTGGAGTATCCTGCTCTTGGCTTCAAGGAGCTTCTGAGTGACCTCTTTTTTGAAAGAGACCTTGCCCTTCTGTTTTTCAGTTGCCTTTTTTGCCTCGGCCCTGGGCGCGGCGGCCTTGGGCTTTGCCTTGGCGGTTGCATTGGGCTTTGCTGCCACGGCCTTTGTCGGAGCCTTTTTAGCGGCGCCTTTCTTTGATATGGAAGGTTCCTTCTTTTTTTTCAACTCTGAGCCTTTCTTGGTTTTTGAGGTGTTTTTTGGCATAAGGAGGTAGTATACACTTTTTTTATCTGTTGTCAACAGGCATGGCTAACGAATCTCAATAGATAATGTATCTTGCTCGAGTGGTGCGGATATAAAAGACCCTGCCCTGCCGTCAAAATCCTCCGTCATTTATCTTTGTAAAAGATAAATACCCTGTAAAATCAAATAGTTAAGCATCATAGTGCGGGTTTTCATCCAGATAGGGGCAGGTATTATCAATACTGTATTTACAATATTTAATAGTTTGTTTGTCCGCAGACCATTGATGGCTTCAAAGGGATTGACACCCCTCAGACGGATAATATAAAATGAAGGGTCATGACACGTTGAGGCACTATAAAAGTGTGCTAACCTATTGTCATGACAGTAAAAAACAGCCATATAAAATGTTCACGAATTTCCGAGCCCAAATTCAGGCAAATTGTCAGGCTCTTTGCGGTTGATTTGGATGC
>JACRLF010000105.1 GCA_016235365.1 Deltaproteobacteria bacterium
GTCTCGTCCGGCTCTTTTGACGAGGACATGGCGATATTGAGGTCGATGGAAGATAAGAAGGTCATAGTGGCGGCGAACAAGATAGACCTCGCCCCCGGCGGACACGACGTGGAGGGGGCGTTTGGCGGGTGCAGGATGATCTTCATCTCGGCCCTCGGCTCAATCGGCATAGAGGAGCTCAAGGACGCCATATACGCGGAGGCCACGGGGCGCCCTTACGGGGCCGGTCTTGACGCGCCCCCCGGAGAGCTTGTGGCGACCGTGAGGCAGAGGGACGCGCTTGCAAAGGCCCTTGAGGGCGTATGGAGGGCGGGAGCGGCCCTCAAGGAGGGGCTGCCAAGGGAGTTTATCGCAACGGACCTGAGACACTCCGTAGACAGGCTCGGCGAGATAACCGGAGAGACGACGACCGAGGAGATACTCGACAGGATATTCTCCGGGTTCTGCATAGGCAAGTAGCAGGCTGTTGAAAAAGTCCCATCTGCTTTGTCGTCATCGTCGTTGAAGCTCCCCGCGGCTTTTCCGCGGGGAGCTTCAACATGTAAGGGAGTATATATTTCTATTCGCTCGCTTGACCCCTATCACCAAACTGCGGGCCTCGCTCGCTATGCATGTTCGTCATTGTGGCGTAAATTATAACGCGCCCCTGCCCCTTTTCAGCTACTCGGATTTATAGTTCGGCGCCTCCTTGGATATAGCCACGTCATGGACATGGCTCTCCTTCAGGCCCGAAGATGTGATGCGCACGAACCGCGCCTTTTTCTGCAACTCCGGTATGGTGCGCGACCCGCAGTAGCCCATGCCGGCCTTCAGCCCCCCGATGAGCTGGAACGTGGTGGAGGATATCTTTCCCTTGTACGGGACCCTGCCCTCAATCCCCTCCGGCACGAGCTTCAATTCGCTCTCAACATCATCCTGAAAGTACCTGTCCTTGCTGCCTTTTTTCATGGCCTCGATAGACCCCATACCCCTGTAGAGCTTAAATGTCCTGCCCTGGTAGAGCACCGTCTCCCCCGGACTCTCGTCAGTACCGGCAAAGAGCCCGCCTATCATAACGGAATCCGCGCCCACGGCAAGGGCCTTCGTAATGTCGCCGGAGTACTTTATCCCGCCGTCGGCGATGACTGGTATGTCCTTTTTCCGGGCTGTCCTTACCACGTCGCTCACGGCCGTTATCTGCGGCACCCCTATGCCCGTAACGACCCTTGTGGTGCATATCGACCCAGGCCCGACCCCGACCTTGACGGCGTCTACCCCGGCCTTTATCAGGGCCTCTGCGGCCTCGGCCGTGGCGATATTCCCGGCAATGAGTTCGCAATCGAAGTTTTTCTTTGTCGACCGCGCGGCGTCTATGACGCCCTTGCTGTGGCCGTGGGCCGTATCGAGCACTATGCAGTCGGCCCCCGCGTTCAGGAGCGCCTCTATGCGGGCCTCCCTGTCAAAAGATACGCCGACGGCCGCGCCGACCCTGAGCCTGCCGAGGGCGTCCTTGCAGGAGTTCGGGAACGTCTCCCTCTTCTCTATGTCGGTTACCGTGATGAGCCCCTTCAAGTGGTTCTTCCTGTCGACTATGGGGAGCTTCTCGATCCTGTGCCTGTGGAGTATCTCCTTCGCCTTCTCTATCGAGATGCCGACCGGGGCCGTGACCACGTTCTTTGTCATTATCTCGGAGATGTGCCTCTGGTGGTTCTTCTCGAACCTCAAGTCCCTGTTGGTAAGTATCCCGACGAGGACCCCGTCCTTTACTATGGGGAAGCCGGAAATCTGCTCTTTCTGCATTATCTCGAGCGCCGAGGCCACCTTCTGGTCGGGGCTCAGGGTCAGAGGCTTCTGTATGACGACCGATTCGTACTTCTTGACCTTATCCACCATCGCGGCCTGCTCGTCGATGGTGAGGTTCTTGTGTATGACGCCTATGCCGCCCTCCTGGGCTATGGCTATGGCCATCATCGACTCCGTCACCGTGTCCATGGCCGCGCTCATGAGCGGTATGTTGAGCCTTATCCTGTTCGTGAGCCGGGTGGAGACGTCCACGTCCCTCGGCAAGACCCTGGAGAACGCCGGCTCTAACAGGACGTCGTCAAAGGTCAGGGCCTTCCTCAATTTTAAAGGGTCCATATATTTTGAAACCTCCGAGTATAAGGTCTTTGCTAAGGTGAAAATCATCTAAAGGTTGACAGCTGTAAAAAAAAGGAAGTGAGAACATACGGCAATTTTGTTAGGTTGCTATTGTGGATAAGGCGAGAACTGATCGGCTCCGGCCCTGTCGATGATCACCCCCTCGAGGAGCCCTGCGTCGCTTACCTTCATCTCCTCGAACCCGAACTCGTCCATAACCGCAAGCGTTATGGCGGCCCCGGGTATTATCAGGTCCTCCCGCCCCTTCTCAAGCGCCAGCACCTTCTCCCTCTCCTTGAGCGTAAGGGAGGACAGGTCTTCGTACATCGTCCTTATCCTCTCGCGCCTGAGCGTGTAATTGTTTATCCTGTCGCGGTCGTATACATCGAGGTCCTGGTCCATCGCCGCAAGCGTCGTTATGGTCCCGGCGGTGCCTATGAGGGTCGCGCCCTTTGGACCGGAGTAATCGAACGCCCTTATCCCGTGGGCCGCAACAGTCGATTTCAGGGTGGATGTGACGTCCCTTATCTCGGTATAGAGGCACTCAAGCTCAAGCTTCAGGGGGGGGTCGCTCTTAAGATGCCTCTCGGCCAGGTGCACCACCCCCATCTCCACGCTCCAGGCGCCGACAGTGCGCGCGCCACACGTAAAGATAAACTCGGTGGACCCCCCGCCTATGTCCATGACAAGCCTTCTCTCGGCCGCGTCCCTTATGACGGAGGCCACACCCAGGAGCGAGAGCCGCGCCTCCTCATCGCCTGAGATGACCTCTATATCCACCCCGGCCCTCTCCCGGGCCTCCTTGATGAATCGACCACGGTTCCCGGCCCTCCTCACAACGCTCGTTGCTACCGCGTTGACGCTTGAGACCCCGTACCCGGCAATCGTCCTTCCGAACTCCTCAAGGGCCGACACGGCGCGCCGCGCGGAATCCGCGTCTATGCCGATGGATTCCTTATAGTTCCCTCCGAGGCGAGTTATCGCCCTCTTGTACACCAGAGGCTTAAGCTCCCTCCCGTCGTACTCGGCTATCAGGAGCCTCAGCGTATTGGTCCCTATGTCTATGGATGCGTGTCTCATCTCAGTCGGTCTTCCCGGGCGCGGGGGCCAATACCCTAACAGGTTGTTGAAAAACCCTCGCGTCCGTTCAGGCTGTTGAAGCTCCCCGCGGCTTGCCGCGGGGAATCTTCGACATGTAAGGAAGTATCCATATCCGATTCGCTCGCTTAGCCCCGCTAGCCAAGCTGCGGGCTGGACGCTCGCTATGCATGTTCAAAAAGCTCCCGACCCACGCCACTTGGCGTGGGCGCCCCGAAGGCGTCGAGGAGCGAGGCAGGGCTCCCATTGCGTCTTTACAATTGCAATGGGAAGTCGTATTTCGTCCATACGCCGCAGCAGAGCGACGTTTTTTTAGCGTTCTGATGCCGAAACGGTTTTTTTAGCCCCAGAGTGTTCATTGACAACGCAGTAGCCCCGGCGAGCCTCGCAATATCGAGCGCCTTTACAACGACCTTGTAGCGCACCCCCTCGTCGGCCTTCAGCACTACCGTATTTTCAGCCCCGGCGACGAACTCCCTCTTCAATGCGTCGTAAAGCCCGTCAATGTTAGTCCCCTTGCCGTTCACGCTTATGAGGCCGGCCTCGCTCACCGTCACTATGACGCCCTTTGCCCCGCCTGATTCCGAGGTCGTGGCCTTGGGGAGCTTTATCTTGAGCGACTCGTTCATTATGAGCGGGGTCGTGACCATGAATATGACCAGGAGCACCAGCATGACGTCCGTCAGGGGCGTTATGTTGATCTCCGAGAGCTCCTTTTCGTGCTTGCTATTTGTCCGCCACGCCATCCTTCGCACCTTCCGCGATATAGTCCGCCAGCGGCACAGCGGCCGCCTCCAGCGTCAGGGCGCACCTTGACGCGCTCCTTACGTAATAGTTATAGGCCACCACCGCCGGGACCGCCACGAAAAGGCCCGCCGCGGTCGCCACAAGGGCCTCGGCTATGCCGTCGGCCACGGCCGCCGGGGAGGCGCCCTGGGCCGCCGACAGGTCGGAGAAGGCCCTTATTATCCCCAAGACCGTGCCGAAGAGGCCTATGAACGGCGCGGTGCTGCCGATGGTGCCCAGGAACCCGAGGAACCTCTCAAGCGCCGTCAGTTCCTGCCTTCCGGCAAGCTCCATGGCGCTCAGGATTTCCTCCTTGCTACGGCCCTTCTTGCCGTAGCCGGCGAGGAATACCCTGGCAAGCGTCGTCCTGTGCGTGGAGCAGAGCCTTGCGGCCATTGCCAGCCCGTCCTCCTTGACGGCCCTGTGGAGGGCCTCCGTGAACTCACGGAGGCCTTTTTTAAACCTCCCGAACGTCCACGCCCTCTCGATGATAACCGCTATCGAGATGAGGGACAGTATCCCTAATATCGCTACGGTAACCCCGCCCTTCTTAAGCAACTCTATGAACGTAAGGTGTGCGAACATATTTATTGTTTCCTTCGGGTCTAATCAAACGCAGCTTGGTTGGCGAAAGCTACGACCAACAGTACCAACGGATACCCCGCAGTTTGCTGAGGGGTGGTTGAAGCGGGACCGGCCTCATGGGGGACTTAAGCCCCCTCAGCCGCGGGCGCTAAGGCCCTGTATGGACCGTGTAGTTCCTCGCGTACTCTATATAGTTCATGGCGGAGCGCTTTATGCGCCCTATCTCTTCGGGCCTGAGCGCCCTTGCTACCTTGCCGGGTACCCCGATGACAAGGCTTCCGGGCGGGACCCTGGCGCCCTCGGTGACAAGCGCCCCCGCACCGATTATCGTGTCCTCCCCTATCTGTGCGTTGTCAAGGACTATGGCCCCCATCCCTATGAGGCACCGGTCGTTGACCGTGCAGCCGTGGAGCACCACGTTATGCCCTATGGTCACGTCATCGCCTATTATGAGCGGATAGGTCTCCTTGGTGACGTGCAGGGTCGAATTGTCCTGGACGTTCGTCCTCCTGCCGATGCGTATGTAGTGGACGTCGCCGCGCACAACCGCGTTGAACCAGACGCTCGAGTGCTCCCCAATTTCCACGTCCCCTATTATCATCGAGCCCTCGACCGCAAAGACCGTCTCATGGAGCCTGGGGCTAACGCCCTTGTATGGTATCAACAAACCTATCCACCCCCGACAATCGATTATAAAATTCCAACTATATCAAAACACGGTATAAATCACAATTAAAACTTAACGGGCTGAAGACGGCAAATTGCGTCTACTCAGGCCTCTTAAGGCACCCTATCTTGAGCACCAGTTTCGTATCCCCGCCTACCTTGAAGAGCTCCGACCGGCGCAGGCCGACGACCCAGATTATCTCCCGGCCCGCCACGAACACAGGGGTTGAAGCCCTCCTCTCCCTCGGCACCTTAGCGTCGATGAATATATCCTTGAGCTTCTTGCGCCCCTTCATGCCCATCGGCGCCATCCTGTCCCCAGGCTCCATCCGCCTTATCTTTACCCCTCCGGCCTCCACGACCGCTCCATAATCGAAACACGCCGACCACGGCCCCTCCTCAAGATTACGCGGCGCCTTTTCAACGACCTCGGCGATAAAGGAATAACCCGCGTCCCTGATGACGGTAGTCCCCGGGACCTTAAGCGTCCTTAAAAACCTTCGCGGATTTTTCTTTCCGGAAGCGGTGATGATCACGCGGCCGTACTCCCTCAAGGCCCTCAAGCCTCCGGGCAGGTCTATTGAAGCGTTGGGCCTGTCGCCGGAGACGAGGGCGCGGAAGGAGTCGAGGTGGACGGAAGTGAACCCGGCCTCCGCATCCGAACCGAGGGACCTTGCCGCGATTAAAAAGGCCCTGTTGATGAGCGCCGGGTGGAGCCTTAAAAGGGCCGCGCAATCGATGACAACGGGGCCGCGGCCCGTTGAGACAAGCGCCTTTTCGAGGCCGACTCTGGCGGAGGCGTCCATGTACTCCTCATCGAGCCTCAACGCCGTCGCCACCCGTGAGAGCGTGGCGGCTACGTTGGGGTTGTATTCCCTCTTAAGGAGCGGCATGAGGTTGTGCCTTATGTCGTTTCTCAGGTACTTATCGCTTGAATTCGATGAATCGAGGACGTACTCGATCCCATTATCGGCCGCGAACCCCTCTATATCCTCCCGCGAGGTCTCTATCAAGGGGCGGATGAAAGGCCCGCTTACCGGCGGGATGGCGCAGGGCCCCTTGAGCGAGCTCCCCTTTATAAGCCTCATGACCACCGTTTCGGCCTGGTCGTCGAGGGTATGGCCGAGGGCTATCTTGCCGGCTCCGTGCCGTTTGGCGGAGTTTTCAAGGAACTCATACCTCTTTGTCCTGGCCAGGGCCTGGAGGGACGCCCCCTTCCTGCCCGAGAGCTCGCCAGCCTTTAACCGCGCGCCGACGAACCTCAAGCCGAGCCTCTTTGAAAGCTCCCTTACGAACGCGAGGTCCCTCTCGGACTCCCTACCCCTCAGGTTGTGGTTGAGGTGGCAGACGACGAGCTTCAACGGAAGGACTTTTGCGGCCTCCATGAGCGCGTGGAGCAGTACGACGGAGTCGACCCCGCCGGATACGGCCACGGCCACGGTCTCGCCCGCATCACACATGCGGTATCTTCTTATCGTCTCCCTGACTTTTTTGATCATGAAAAAACCCTGCAAGGGGGGGGGTTGAAATTCCCCGCGGCTTGGGCTTAGGGGAATCCGCTCGCTATGCTTGTTGAAAAATAAAAGAACGACTTGCGATCTCAAATGCCGGAGACCCATAACACGGCGTATTTTTTGAGATTTTTATCGCTTATATTGATTATATTAATTTGTCGGGGGAATTACAAGCCTTGAGTGGGAAAGTGGTGGAGCGGAGCCGGTCAGAGGTCTTTCTTCTCCGTGCCGGAGGACTTGTCCGTCCTCAGCATCTTTCTCTGCCTGGCGAATACGTACCTTATTATCTTGTCCCTCGTGGCCTCGTCCATGCCGATGTACTTGACGGCGACGTCGTAGCCGCCCTCCGCCCTCGGGGCAACGCGCACCACCTCGCACTTGACGGATACGGTGTGGGCGTAGGTGGGCAGGAATATCTTCATGACGAGCAGGTCGCCCGCCTTGAACTTGTCAAAACAGTAGAACTGCAGCCCGCCGCCGCTTATGTTGACGTTCCTTGCCTGGGGTATCTTGAAGCCGTGCCGGGTGGAGATGTAATCAAGGAGGATGTTGAGCTTGTTGTTCATGTCGAACAATAGCTCGTAGAGCTTCGTGTTTTCCTCGGGGCCGGGCTCTATCTCTTCGAAGAGGGTCTCCCACCCCTGCGCGGGCTTGATCTCCGAAGCGCCGTCGAGCACTCCATAGTACACCGGCACGCAGTCGTCCGCCCTTACATGCTCGCGCGACACGCCGTCGCTCTCAGGCTCCTTTTCAGGCCCGCCGCTTCCCCTCTCGGAATCCATATCTCGTCAACCCCTGCCGATATTCAATATCCCGCTTGACAGGAACGCCTCGACCACGGCGGGGTCGAACTGCGTCCCTCCGCATCTTACTATCTCCTCCATGGACATCTCGAAGCTCAACGCATTGCGGTAGGGCCTTGAGGACGTCATGGCGTCGAACGTGTCGGCGACGCTGAATATCCTCGCCGCAAGCGGTATTGCGTCGCCCTTGAGCCTGTTCGGGTACCCGTCTCCGTCCCACCTCTCATGGCTGAATATCCTCGCCGCAAGCGGTATTGCGTCGCCCTTGAGCCTGTTCGGGTACCCGTCTCCGTCCCACCTCTCATGGTGGTAGAGGACCACGGCCTTTTCCGCGGTCAGAAGGTTCAGGGGCCTCAGTATCTCCTCGCCCCTCACCACATGGGTCTTCATTATCTGCTTCTCCTCCTCGGTAAAGATGCCTCTTTTAAGGAGGACGTCGTCCCTTACGGCGATCTTGCCTATATCGTGGAGGGGGCCGGCGAAGCTTATGCTGTCTATTACGTCCTGAGCGCAGCCGAGGGTCTCGGCTATCTTTACGGCATAGGCGGTAACCCTCTTGGAGTGATCCTTGGTGTAGGTGTCCCTCGCGTCCAGCGCGTTGATAAGCGAATTGAGCGCCGCGATGATGCTGCCGAATATGTTATCATATAACGCTATATTTTCAAGCTTCAAAGACGCCTTGGCCGTCAGGTTCAGCAACAGGGCCACGGAGTCGTTGGAAAAGCCGCTCTGCTCGTCCTTGCCCGCAAGCCCGAGCACCACGACCACTTCCCTGTTCATCAGCATCGGGGCCAGCAGGATCGACTTCCTCCCGTCCTGTTTATCCGATACCAGCGGGAAAAGCCCGTCGTCTTCGGCTACCATGTACGAGTAGCACCTGTTCTTTATGACGCTCTTGAACGGCTCGGCGTCGGAAGAGAACCTCAACCCCACGACGGAGTCGTCATCATACCCTGAAGAGGCCCTTACCACAAGCTCTCTGTTGTCGTCCTCCACGACCATTATGAACGCCTTTTCCGCGCCCATTATTATCTGGGCGATGTCCATCGTCTTCCCGAATATCAGCTCCTTGTCATTCGCCTCATCGAGGGTTTCGCTTATGGTATGGAGGATGGAGAGGTCCCTTATCTTGTCTTCGAGCCTCTTCCTCGCTACCTCCGGCATCCTTCCGATGGCCCCGTGGTCGGCCACCGGCATTGAAGCCCTGTGCGCCCTGATGACGTGGGCCTCGTTGGCGGCCTTCCTTACTGCTATCTCAAGCTCCTCGGCCTTGAACGGCTTCGGCAGAAAATCAACGGCGCCTATCTTCATAGCCTCGACGGCCCTGCCGATGGTCGGGTACCCGGTGATCATCACAACCGGCACGTCAGGGGCCGTTTGCTTAGCCATCTGGAGAAAATCTATCCCGCTCAGGCCGGGCATGTTTATATCGGCCAGCACGACGTCGTAGTTGTTGCCCCTCAAGTCCGCGATGGCCCTCTCGGCGGAATTGAAGTCATTTACGCGCCAGCCCTTCCTCGAGAGTATCTCGGATATGGCGTCGCGCACGCTGTCGTCGTCGTCGATGACCATTATCTTTATGGAGTTCAAGTCATCATTAATAACCGGCTGCAAGTTCGATCTCCTTTGACCGCCCACCCGGAGCAGACCATGAATTTACTAACGGCGCTGTGTGTCCTGGCCCGGCAAGCCGTTCCGCTAAACCGGACCCGTGATCAAGCAATGAACCACCCCTAAGCCAAGCTGCGCTTAATTGTACCCCGAAGGAAACATTAAAACCTCCCCTTCGTCACGCCTTCGAGGCGGTCTTTACCTTGAGGAACCTGTCCGCCTCCTTGAGATACTCCTGGCGCTTCAACGGGTTCCTGGCCCCGTTCTCCGGCATCCCCATCTTCTCTTCGTAGCCGTCCGTCTCCTGCGCCGCGGGCGGGGCGCCGCCCGCCCGTGAAAGCGCGTCCTTTAACGCCGCCATCTCGCCATACGCGCTCCTCAGCTCGTCAAGCAGGGCCTTGTTCTGCGCAACGAGCCTCAAGCGCTCGGAGGCCTTCTTCAGGACTATCATGAGCTCATCGAGCCTGAAGGGCTTGGCTATATAGTCGTATGCCCCGGCCTCGATCGCCTTCACGGCCGTCTCGATGGTCGAATATCCGGTAATGATTATCACCAATATCGACGGGTCGAGCTCCTTTATCTTCATCAGAAGCGTGATACCGTCCATCCTGGGCATCATAAGGTCCGTGATGACGATGTCATACTTCTCCATCCTGAGCCTTCTTATGGCCTCTTCACCGTCCTGCGCGATGGAGGCGGAGTATCCCCAGCCCCCGGCGGCCTCGGCGAGCAATTCTCTCAGTGCGGAATCGTCGTCCGTAATCAGAATTTTGAAACCGTCGGCCATTTATATGCAGACCCCTTCTCTGGATTTTTTAACGTCCTGAAACCTCCAGGGGCTTCAAACCCAACGAGGTTTTTTAATGTTCTGCGACCTTGAAGCTCCCCGCGGCAAGCCGCGGGGAATCTTCGACATATAAGGGAGTATCTATTTCTATTCGCTCGCTTGACCCCGCAGCAAGCTGCGGAGAATGCGCTCGCTATGCATGTTCAGGGGACTTCAACCCCCAGGAGGTTTTTTTAACAGGCTGCGGAAAAACTACCGCCCCCTCCCCCTGCGCTCCACCTTGCCGGACTCTGAAATAGACGCCCTGACCTGGCCGAGGATGTGCTTTTTCTTGCCCTCTTCGGATATCGTTACGATATCCCCGTCGCTCGTATTGGGCTTCTCCGCGTGGGTTGCGCCATGCCTGTTCAATAATCTGGTCATGAGAGGCGATCCATGTCCAATACCGTCTACACCTGACATACTTACACCTCCTTTCCTTAATTCCCTTCTCTTCTATTATCGGCGGACGCGCGTAAAATCTTTAGGGATATTTTTTGTCTCAGTCATGGGTTTGATGCCAGGGGGGAAGCGTTCCGGAAGGGGGTGCGAAAAAACCTTGATGATGCGGATTCAGTTTTAACAGGATGCGGAAAAACTCAAAATAGAACAGGTTGCTCAAAAAGTTACAGATGCGAGGAGTCGAGAAAGTGAGGAATGAGGCGTACTTTGTCCGTACGCCGCAGTGACGAACGCCGAGACGACAAAGCAGATGTGACTTTTTCAGCAACCTGTTAAGAAGCCGACGCGCCCGCCTCTTGTTCCGCGGGCCGTCTTCACGGGAAGCCTCTACCTTGCGGTATAGGCCTTGACGGCCTTTGTCCCGTTTTTTATCTTTTCCAACCTGCCCTTTATGCCGGATAGGGCGCCCTCGATATTCATCCTCAGCAGTGTGTCGTTCTCCTCTATCTCTTTTACTGCCGGGCGCAGGGTCTCTCTTGGCGGGGTCTCCCCTTCAAGGGCCTTCAACTCGATGAATATCCTCTCCCTTTCGAGCTGGAGCGCGGATAGCTCTTCCATCCGGTTCTCCTCAAAGAGTTTTTTCTGGGCGTTTGATATCTCAAGCACCTTGAGGAGCTTTTCCATGAACCTGCCTGTTTCACAGCCCATTGGCAAGCACCCCTATCTGCGCCTGTTTCCCGGGCTGCGCGGCCCTGTCGGTGGCGATAGCTTCCCATCCGGCTTTCAACTCGGTCATGATCCTGTTTACCACCTCGAGCGGCGCCGGGTTGTTCCTCATGTTGGCGCGCATGAGCTGCTCCGCGGCGAAGTCGTAGAGCCTTGCCAGGTTCCCGGCTATCTCTCCGCCCTCCTCCATATTGAGTGAGTTGGAGAGCTCGCTTATTATCGCAAGGGACCTGTTGATGAAGTTGGTCCTGGCCGCAATGTTCTTATCCTCCATGGCCTTCTGGGCGCACTTGTTGAACCTTAGCACCCCTTCGTAGAGCATTATAACTATACGGACCCTGTCGGCCGTCATAATCTGTATTTCCTGGTACTGCCTGAAGTTGTTCATTGATACCCTCCTAACCCAAGCTCGACAGATAGTTGTTCTGTGCCTTAAGGCTTGTGAGCAGCGATTCGAGCGCCGTGAATTGGACCCTTAGCTGGGTCTCGTACTCCGCAAGGCCGGTCTCCTTGTTGGTTATATCCATCTGAATCGAGCTTATGTTCTTCGTAAGGCCGTTCTGTTTGGACTTTATCCTGCCGTCCGCATAGTCGGAGATGTTGTTGGCCATATCATAGACGAGCTTGCCGAAACCGGACGTTGTAGTCCCCTCTATAAAAAGGTTCACGACGTCATTGAAGTTCGTTGAAAGGGCGCTTGAGAGCTTCGAGTCGTCCACGGACATCACGCCATCGGTATCGCTCGATATGCCGGCGTGGATGAGCCTGTTCATGGTGTCCGGGAGCCCGGAGACGGCCCCTGTCATGGTGCGCCTCAAATCGTCCCAGATCGACCTTGCGACAGGGTCTCCGAAGAACGCGCCGGAGGTCTTGGTGGTCGTGTCGTACCTGTTATTGGACTTTATCTGGCTTACGACGGAATTATATTTGCTCACGAAATCGGATATCTTCGACTTTATCGCGGAGGTGTCACGCGCAACTGTCAGCGTCGTTGTCTTAAGGGGGTCGGCGCTTATCAGATTGATGGATACCCCGGTAATGGCGTCCGACACCGTGTTTGAAGACCTCGTCATCGACAGGCCGTCGACCGAGAAGGAGGCGTCCTGGGCGGCCTGGAGGGTCGTGGCGAAGTTGAGCGAGGTGTCGTTCTGCGTTATCGATACGGCGTTGGACGTGCCCGTGGAGTCGCTTGTGAGTATGAGCCTGTAGGGGTTGGGGGACGAGCCGTCGTTTACGATCGAGGCCGTGACGCCCGCCTTGAGGGCGTTGACGGAGTCTTTCAGGCCGGTAAGCGTGGTCGTGGCGTCAACGCTTACGGACTGCTCCGTTCCCGAGCCTACCTTGAATTTAAAGGACCCCGCCCCGGCGGCGACGGTCGAGGTATCGGAGGCCACGCCGTTGGCCGCTATCTTATGGGCCTTGGCGAGGGCGCTGACGACGATATTGAATGTCCCGCTCGATGCGCTCGAGGAGGCCGTGGCGCTTAAAAGTAACGTGTCTGAGGACGTGGCGGTGAATACGCTGAAACCCGCGGATGTCCTGAGCGCGTCCGCGGCGGTCTTCAGGTCGAGCACCTTAGAGTTAAGCGTGGAATATGCGGAGTTGGCGCTCTCAAGCGTTGACTTCTCCCTTGAAAGCTGCTGTATGGACTGCCTCTTGATACTGAGGAGCTGTGTTATAAGAGACTGGTAGTCGATGTTGCTTACCAGGCCTGAAGTCGCGGATATAGCCATGAAGGTATCCCCCGTGAAAAGGGCCTTGTTTTAATAGCCGGATTACGTCCTTGTTAAAGTGAAAAACCGCCGTTATGTCTGCGTGTCGAAAAGGACCCCTATGATCTCGTCCATCCTCTTGCTAATCTCCAGCATCTCTTCCGACGGCACCTGTCTGATAACCTGACCGCTGTCCGGGTCTATTATCTTTACGACCACTTTTTTAGATCCGCTGTCGACCTCGAGCCTGAGTTCGGTGTTGAGCCTCTTGAGGTGTATCTGCATTTCAGAGGCAACCTTCTCAATCTCCTTTGGAGGAAGGTCCCTTTTGGCGTCTGACGCATCCTTTAGCGCTCCAGCCCTGTTTTCTGCCGTCCTTGCCGCCTGCCGCGCATCGGCATTGTAATCAGGGGCCGGCTGGGCTATATTTTTTATAGCCATTTCCATGCTCATAAGACCTCCTAAGGCCGGGCCGGGGGTCGCCCCCCGGCATGACCTTAAAAGCGCCTGCTTCAGCTCTACCTGAGTAAGGTAAGCGCCTGCTGCGGCAGGGTGTTCGCCTGCGCGAGTACCGAGGTGCCGGCCTGGACCATTATCTGGTTCCTTGTGTACACGGCGGTCTCGTAGGCGAAGTCCGCGTCCCTGATCCTTGATTCCGCGGCCTGGAAGTTCGTGAACGTCACCTGCAGGTTGTTGAGCGACACCGAGAGCCTGTTCGAGGAAGCGCCGAATATGGCTCTCGCGTCGTTGATCGACTTGAGCGCGGCGCTCACCGCGTCCAGGGCGCTCAACGCGCCCGTGACGTTTGCCAGGATTCCAGTCGACAGGTTGAGGGTGCTGACCGTGGTGAGGGCGTTAAGGGATACGCTCAACTGGTCGTTCGATGAGTTCTTGAACCCGATGAACATCGTAAGTGAGGTGAGGCTGCCGTTTAATATCTTGTAGCCTCCGAACTCGGTGGTGCTCGCTATCCTGTCTATCTCGCTTACGAGCTTGTCGTACTCGTTCTTGTAGTAGTCCCTCGTGTTGGTGTCGAGCGTGCCCTGCGCGGCGCTGGCCGCGAGTTCGCCCATCCTCGTGACGATGCCGGTGATCTGCTCGGAGGCCTTGTCGGCTATCTCCATCGTGCTCAGACCGTCGTTGATGTTCCTCATCGAGGCCTGGATCATCCTGGACTGGCTCTTTAACTGGTCGGCCCTGGCAAGACCGGCGGCGTCGTCGGCGGAGCTGTTTACCCTGTAGCCTGAAGACAGCCTCTGCACGCTTACTTTTAATTGGGTGTTGGAATTGGCGAGGTTGGTCTGAGCTACCAATGATGCGATGTTCGTGTTGATGATCAATGACATGGTGTACCCTCCTTAGTGTTTGTATCCGGCATCCTTGCCGTTTTTTTGGACTTTTTTTGAGGCTTTCAAGCGCGGCCTTTTATCTTCCCTCCTTTTCCGGCCAGGTATAGCCTTCCGCCCCTTAATAACCTTATCGGCTGCGTCTTTAGAAACTTTAAGGGAAAAATCCAGCGCCTCAGCCGTTAAATATATCCTTTTCCATCCCCTCCAAGACCGGCGCAATCTCATATTCAAGGATATCTGCTATGGAGACCATATCGCCTGTGTCCCTGGCGGCCCTTACGGACTCAAGGTGCTTCAACAGCCGCCCGTAGTACTGCTCAGGGTTCTCCTTGAAGATGGACAGATTGTGCTTGCTGGACCAGATGAAAAGCGCGTTCATCGTCTTTATTATCTCCACCAGGGCCTGTAGTATCGAGTTAAAACCCCCTCCCCCTGCCCCGCCGAGCCGTATCTCATGGACACAGGGGGCGATGTTTTCCCTTGTAACCATCATATATTCCTTAAGGATATTGAGCCCTTCAAGGGCGCTTGCCTCGAATGTGGATGCGGATAGCCTGACCTCGCGGCATTCGGAGAGGCCGCGCTCGAGCACGGAATCCAATCTAAAGTCCTCCATCGGCGCGCCGTCTATCGACAGGGCTGAGATGAAGGCCTTTGAACCCTTCAAATCCTTTTCTACGGCCGTGACCAGGTCCCCCACGGTGGAATCGTTCCCGGTATCTTCAAAGTCGAGCCTTAAGCCGTTAAGATATATGTCGGCCATATTCTTCCATCTCCTGTTTAAGCCAGGGCCTCTACCGGCCCAGGACCGCGTTATTCCCCTTGATGAGGCCGATGGAGGCGTTAAGCTCAGGGATGAACTTGACGCACATCTCCTCTATCTTCATGTAAGAGCTCAATACGTGGTTGAGCTCTTGCTCGAATGCCTCGGGGCTGTTTTCATCGTACTCCCCCCTCTGGTGCTCCTTCAGCTCGCACGTAAGGTCGGTGACGGTCTCCCATATGAAGTTCGCCTTATCGGTCTTTTCAAACAGCGCTTCTTCAAGCCGCCTTATCTTATCGACGTGTTTCTTCAGCTCCAAGGTCAATCCATTGTCCTTGAAACGCTTTTTCGCGGCCCTGGCCTCTTTCCGTATCCGGGCCGATAAATTTTTAATCTCCCTGGCCCCGCCGTAGAGCTCCTCAAAGGACGAAAGAAGGGCCGGGAGGTCCGGCGGCCTGCGTCTATTCACGGCCTCTTCCATGATATCGTCCACGTTGACCGTGCCGCGGACATATCTATCCATGGCCTCTTTCAGGGGAATATGGTCCATGCCCTCTATGAACGCCCCGCCCTCGGTGGAGTTGATGACATTAAGCCCCCTGGGCCCCTCCTTCTTCAGATATGCCATGTAGCTCTCGAACCACTGGTGGAAGGTGACCCAGTCGTACTTGCTCGCCACCGGCTTTCCGTCAAGGCCCTTGAGCCAGAGGAGCTGATGTGTCCCCATTATCTTCTCAGTCACCGTCACGTACTCCTCCTCGGTGACGACCTGGCCGCCGGCCGCGTCTATCCTTATCTTCTGCTCGCCGTACCGACGTGGGTAGCGCCGTCTCCGAAGGCGAGGTCCTGCCCGACGAATATTATCGGGTCGCACCCGAACATCACCCCGATATCGAGGGCGGTGGTGGTCACGCTCCCGCCGGTCGAAGCGAAGTAGGAGCTGCCCCAGAGGTACGCCTGGGCTATGCTCAAAGTAACGTAACCGTTGAAGAAAGTGAACTTGCCGAGCACGTCTCTATCGAACATGGCGGGGTGTGAGACTTCGGCGAGGACGAGCCTGGTCTTTTTGTCCTCAACGCCGTAGGTGAAGTACTCCGGCAGGTCTATCCTCTCGGCGGCTATCACGAAGTCCGGTATCACACCCATCCCGACCAGCGGGAGGTAGGCGGTTATGGCGGCCATTATCAACGCCTTGCCCTTCAACTCCCTCAAAAGATGTCCATTCTTCTTGAGAGAAGGCCCGGCCCCGGCTATGACCATCGGCACGTCCCTGAACGAGCCCCTCAAAGCGTCTATGGGAGGGTATTTGACAAAGTTCCCGATGTTCTTGAAGTAGTTCTCTATCCAGCCCAGACGCGAGGCGATGTTGGTCTTTATGGCGACCTTGTTCGTGATATGCGCGTTTTGCACCCTGTTCGTCAGGTCCGAGAGTTCCCCGGGGAAGCTCAGCCCGTAGGGGGTAAGGTGATAGCAGACGAGGTTATCGAACCCGTCCACGTGGCCCCTCACCGCGTTTATCACTGACGGGATATCGACGCACAGGAAGACGTTTTCAAGGAGGTACGCCGCTGAAAGGTCGATCTTTTGAAGTACGGAGGCGAGGACTTCGATGGACGGCTCGTATACTATTATCTTCTCCTTTTTCCCCTCGATGAGCGTCCTCAAGAGGTATCCGCACCCCTGGCCGAAGAGTATCACCCAGTCGGGCTTCCTGTGGAGTATCTCACCGGCCTGTATGGAGGCCTCTTTCCACGGGTCGTAACGGCTGTGGAAGTACCTGCCGGAGCGCCTGAACGTAAGGTCCCCGGTCCTGGTGGACTCGAGCTCAACGGGACCTCTATCGATGGAGAGGAGCCTTTCGGCAAGGACGCGGTCCTTGCCCGCTATGGCATCACAGTTTGCCTTAAATATATCCATAAACCACCTTATTTATATGAGTTTTAACGCCTTGATTGAGAACGCGATATCGTTATATCCCCTCCATACCCACCATGCGGTGTCGTCCACCTCGCCAAGGGAGTGGTAGAGCCTCAGGAAGAAGGTCTCTTCAGGCCCGACCCCCCTGAACCTGACCATCGGCACGGAGAAGAGCCTCGATTTGTCGGATGAGAACTCTATCGACTTGGAGGCGTCGCCTATCCTGACCCAACCTTCGGTTGCGCCCAGGCAACTCGACGCGGAGACGGACTGGCTTACAGGCTCGTCATGGCTTATCTCATGGCCCTTGAGATAAAACCTCTCAACGTCAAGGCCGCCGTTGACGGTCTCCAGCCACAGGCTGTCGATATCGAAGCCCTCGGGCATCACGGTGAATATGCCGAGCCTCAGGGAAGAGGCGAGCAGGCCGTTTACCTTGAGCCTGTAAGAAACCCTTATCTCAGGGCTTGACTTGAAGACCTCATAGCTCTTCCAGAGCGTGCCTATCTCAAGCGGTATGCGGACGGCCACGGCCACCGAGCCTTCGGTCTCGGTAACGACCGGCTCGACGCTCCTCATGTCCGCGGTCTTCCTGCCGTCCCTTGCCACATGTATGAGGTGGCCGCTGAAAAAATCAGCCCCGAGGCTTATGTCGTCGTAATAGCCGTGGGCAAGGGTCCCGATAAGCGGACGCGGAGACACGGCCGGGAAGGCGGCGGACCTTATGGCGCATCCCTTGTTCGTCAGAAACTCGATATCGACCTGGTCAGTAGAGACCGAGAGCGTGTGCTCGCCCCTTTTGATAACGGCACGATTGATATCCGCCGCGCCATCAAGGCCGCGCGCCGAGCGTATTGCCGGGTGCGCGGACAAGGGGGCGGCACAAGACCTCAATAGCTCATGTCCTTTATCAATAATACCTTCCAATTTATTATTTTTTCGGCGTTTATTTAATGATATATTATCAAGTAATCGTCCCGTCTCTATCGTAAGCCAGCCCATCCTGTTCTGGAAATAAAGGAACTTCTCGTCAATCGTATTCGTCCTGAAATCGCTCCCCCAGAGGTCGCAAAGCGTCTCTTTGAAGACGCGCATGGCCTCCTCATCCACCCTCCCCCCTTCGACAAGCCTTCTTATGTTATCGTACGCCCTGTAACATTCGGAATTGAGGTGCACGCTGTCCCTGCCGGCTACGGCCCACCGTGCAGGGTTGTACTTCTCCTGTTTCTTGCATACCACGGGGGTCTCGACCGACTCGAGGCTTATCCTGTTGAACGCGTTGGAGTGGCCCTTGAAGCCGTCTATGACCGCGGACAACGGCGCTATCTCGATATCCGCGCGTGAGGCGATCTTTCCGAGGAGATCGGCCATGAAGGCGTATTCGTTGGACGGGGCAACGTCCTGGCCGGGCCTGTAGTCAAAGACCTCGGCGTCGTTCGTGTAGAGGCCGAACGCCCTCTGTGCGCCCCCGTCGATATGCGAGGACAGGTAGGTGATATACTCCTCTATCGTAATCTCCCCGTGTATGCACCTCTGGAACTTCTGGAAGGCTATGGAGTGGCTCCATAGGACGTTTATATCGCCTTTTATGCCTACAGTCCTCTGCGGGTAATACTTGTACTCCCTTGGGTACCGGTTGTGCTGAAAGGAGTTGTCCCAGTCCATGATTATCGTCTCGTAGCCCGCCTCCCTGTATATGTCCGGCAGACCCCTGGAGTACGTCTGCTCATTGACAAGGGCGATCCTCGGCCTCCTGCCCAGGAGCCTCTCGTACCACCTGTTGCCCGCCTCGAGGTTCCACCTGTTGACCTCGGCCGGGATGAGCGGGAATATGGCCTGGGAGTACCCGGAGCCGATGAACTCGCACCTGCCCTCGTCCCAGAGCCTCTTGAGCCTCTCCACGAACTCCGGGTCTATCGCGTTTACCGCCTTGAGCGTCCACGCCGTCATCTCTATACCGAGCGGATAGCCGGCCTCGCACAGGCCGAGTATCGGCCTGTAGCACCTCTCGATGACTGAGCAATAGTCCGCCTCCGGGATCGAGGAGAACGCGAGGTTGCAATGGAACACGCTGTATAGCTTGAGTGACGGCAATGTGGTTACCTCAAAAAAACTCTATTCAGGCGGAGGCCCCTTCCGCTGGCGAGGTTTCTATGACTATCTCCCTGACGGCCTCCTCGGCCCTTTCAACCGCCTCGGCGCGGGTATCGCCCTTTGTTATGACAAAGCCCGCCCTCTTGGTGTGGTTCGTGACCGGGCCGATGATGTCGCCCGCCTTGACGAAAAACCCTATCCTGTGGACCCACGGGGCCCCATTGAACCTCTCAAGGTTCCTTATCTCCAATACCCGTCCGGGCCTGGGGAAGAAGTACCGTATGGCCACCCCTTGCCAGTACCTGGGCGTAAGGCCCGCGCCGCTTACCTCTTCTCCGAGCGCGATCCTTATGGCGGCCCCTACGAGGTCAACGCCCGTGGCAAGCGGTATCTGGTCTGTCGAGAACCAGCCCCCTGAGAGCCGGGCCGCCACCTCTATGACCATGGGGCCGCTCTTGGAGAGCACCATGTCCCCTTTTACTATCCCGTTTTTTATCCCTATGGCCCTGCCCGCGTCCTCGGCCATGCGCGACACGCTCAGACGGTCGGCATCGCTCAAGACCGAGGGCTGCTGGCCGCCGTTCTCTATCATGTACGGGGCGAACCTGTCGATAAGCTCGTAGTTCCGGTCGGTAAAACCGGGGGTGTATCCCCTGTCCCCCAACAGGACCGATTCAGTGCTTATCTGCGGCCCCTCTATATATTCCTCCACCATGACCCTTTTGCCGGGCGAGCAGCCGATGGAATGGCTGAAGGCCCAGTCCGGGTCCACGGTTGAATCGAGCCTCAAGACCCCCCTTGCGCCCCTGCTGTCAACAGGCTTTATGACGAACGGCAGGCCCCTTTCCTTTATGATGCTCTTCAGTTGCGCGGGGGATTCCACGGCGCTGAACCACGGCGCCGGTATCCTTGATTCGACAAAGCGCCTCTTCATCGCGAGCTTGTCCGAGGCCAGTGCCGCGGTCTCCACGGTTATCCCCGGCAGGCCAAGCGAGGAGGCCACCTTCGCAACCGTCATCGGCACGTCTGAAGCGATGGATATGACGCCGTGGACGGGCCGGTTCTTCCTGCTATACTCAAGGGCCGCCTCCGCGGTAGCCGCGGCGTCATAGGTGGACGCTATTACCCTGTCGTCCGCGAACGCGAAGCCGGGGGCTTCCGCGTCCATGTCGCTTACGACCACGCGCAGGCCCATCTCCTTAGCCCTCTTTATCCCGGGCACAGCCTCAACCCCGCCGCTCACTATCCAAAGCGTCTTATCCAAAGTACATGCCGCCGTTCACGTTTATCGTCTGTCCGGTTATTGACCCTGACCTGTCCGACGCCAAGAAAGATACGGCGTGCGCAACCTCCGCGCACGTGGCGATCCTTCCGATGGGGATGTTCTTAACCTTCTCCAGCCCGGCAGGCGTTTCAAGCTCACCGGCCGCCATATCGGTATCCACAAGGCCTGGGGCAACGGCGTTCGCGGTTATGCCGTTCCTGCCGTATACCTTTGCCAGCGATTTCGTAAGCCCTATTAGCCCTGCCTTGGACACGGCATAGTGTACCTGGTTGACCCCGCCCCACTGGCCTCCGATGGAGGTTATGTTTATGACCCTGCCCCACCCCTTCCGTACCATGTCCGGCAGCACCTCCTGCGAGCAGGCGAAGGCGCCCCTCAGGTTCACCCCCATCACCAGGTCCCAGTCCTTGTCGGTTATCTCCTCAAAGGGCTTCTCCTGCGCCACAGCCGCGTTATTGACGAGTATATCTATCGGGCCTATGGCGCTTCTTACCTCTCCGATAACGTGCCTGACGCTATCCCTATCCTCCACCCTCATCCGGTATGTTGCCGCGGCCCCGCCAATTGAAACTATCTCTCTTACCACGCCGTCGGCAAGGGCCTTGTTTGCGTTGTAGGTAAGGACTACGGATATGCCGTCCCTTGTTAGGGCTACGGCTATGGCCCTGCCTATGCCGCGGCTCCCGCCCGTTACGAGGGCGACCCTTTTTGCCATTCCGGATTTCATGATGAAGACCCTCTATTTCGCATAAGGCCACATCCTGTCTATGGTCTGCCCGGCCAGGAGCATGGGCGAGATATCCTCTTTATAATCCACGATGCAGTTGACGAGCGCCGGGCCTTTGTGATCGAGGGCCGCCTTTGCCGTGGCCTCAAGGTCCCGCGGCCTCCTTACAGTGAAGGACCTTATGCCGTAGGCCTTTGCTATGGCCGCGAAGTCCGGGTTCTTCTTGTTCCCGGTCGTCGGGTCCGTCTTCCAGTTGAAGAGCTGGAACTGGGAGACGAGGGCGAGCCTCGAATTGTCGAGGACGAATATCTTTACAGGGGTGGAGTAGTCTACTATCGTCTGGAGCTCCTGGATGTTCATCTGTATGGAGCCGTCACCGGCAAAGCATATGACGAGGGCGTCGGGGTTGGCGAGCTGCGCGCCTATGGCGCTCGGCAGGTCATAGCCCATCGCGCCGTGGCCCGCCGAGGTGAGCCATACCCTTTCGGGGAAGTCGAAGTCGAAGTGCCGGGCGGCCCACTGCTGGTGGGAGCCCACCCCGGAGGTCACTATCGCCTTCCTGCCTGATGTCAGCCTGCTTACGGTCTCTATCACCTGCTGGGGCTTCAGTACCCTTGAGCTCCTCTCATACGCGAGCGGGAACTCCCTCTTCCATCCCTCGATCCTCTCTATCCATGCCGAGAGGTCTTTGATTGGCCTCGGTTCCAGGGCCTTCAATATGGCGGTGAGGGCCTCTCTCGCGTCCGCATGGATATTGATATGCGCGCCGACCCTGGGGTGATCGAGCTCGGAGGTGTCGAGGTCTATCCTGACGACCTTGCCTTCCTTCATGAACCTGTCGGTGAGCGTCCCGGTCTGGCGGACGTCGAGCCTGGCGCCGACGATAAGGAGGAGGTCCGCGTTATGCACGGCGCACCCGGCGTACTGGTTGCCGGTGTGGCCGATGAAGCCGAGGGAGAGCGGCGAACCGGACGGCATTGCCCCGAGGCTCAAGAGGCTCATGACCACCGGGATATTGCGCCCGTAGCTGAGCCTCCTCAGCTCTTCAACGGCGCCGGAGAGAAGCACACCGTTGCCGGCGAATATCACCGGCCGGCTCGCTTCGGATATGAGCCGCGCCGCCTCTTCAATGGTTTTCGGGTCTATGGCCGGGTTGGCTGAAGCTACCCTTGCCCTTGGCCTCAAGGGGCCTTTGACCGTGCCCCTCTGAACGTTCATCGGCAGGTCCACCACCACGGGGCCGGGGCGGCCTGCAATAGAGATGGCTATCGCCTCCTCCATCACCACGCAGAGGTCTTCGGGAGACTCGGGCTGGAACGCGGCCTTTGAAACAGGGGCCATCATCGACACGGTATCGACCTGCTGGAAACCTACCTGCCTGACCTGCCTGCCGCTCTTGAGGTCCACTGTGCCGACCTGCCCGGTTATCGCTATAAGGGGGGTGGAGTCGAAGTACGCGTCGGCTACAACCGTGGCGAGGTTGGTGGCCCCTGGGCCTGAAGTGACCATGACGACCTGCGGGGTCCTCGTGAGCCTCGCTATGGCGAGGGCCATGTACCCGGCGCCCTGTTCGTGGCGCGCGCATACTATCTCGATCCCGACCTTGCCAAGCTCCTCAAAGACCGGGGCGATTGTGCCTCCGGGGAAGGTAAAGACCCTATCGATCCCGTGCTTTTTCAATATGCGCGCGATGACCGACGCCCCTGTCTCTACTACCGGCTCAATGTGTGGAGATATTTTCAGATTCATTTTCAGACCCCTCAATATACCCTTACATCGTCATAGAGCGTTGTTATCCTATCCTGCGGGACGTTCATGGAGATGGCCGCCTCTGCTATCTCGTTCTGGCTCCCGTAGCTCGATATCAGGAGCGATGCGACCGACCAGTCGACCTTTGAGAGCGCGGACGGACCGTATATCCGTATGCCCCTCCACGACCTGCCCTGCTTGAGCCTGTCCCCGTCAACGATCATGTATTCCCTTTCGGGTGCGGCGTGAAAGAAGGACGTCGTATGGTAGAGGAACTCCGTATGCATGCCCCCGCCCCATACAACCCACCTCTTCGTATCAAGGGTTCGCTCTATCCTTTTGCCCGCCTCAAAGAGCGCCCTGTGCCACTCCGAGAGATAGGCGTGCAGGAGCGGGATGTCCCCCGCCCCTTTTACTAATCCCCCCTCACCCCCCTTTATTAAAGGGGGGATTAAGGGGGGATTAGCAAAGGGGGGTGAGGGGGGATTCTCGCCGGGCATTGCCAGGACCCTGAAGCCGTTGTAGCCCGCGCATTCGTATGCCTCTACCACCCTCCACCCCGCCCTCTTCAGGGCATTGCCGAGGCTCGCCTTGCTGAAGTGCGTCATGTGCTGCACGGAGAAGAACCCGTTGATGTCTTTCGTGGCCCCGTTCTCTAATATCGGCACCTCTATGAGCGCCTTTGTCCCGGCGTGGGAGATAGCCCGGAGTTTTTTGAGCACCTCCACCGGCCCTGGCAGGTGCTCAAGGACGTGGAAGACGGTTATAAGGTCCGGGGTCTTATCGATATCGAAGGTCTCGAAGGCCCCGTGGATGAACTCTATCCCCGTACGGGCGTGCCTCTCCCTGCCGCGCAGTATGGCGGGGCCGTCTATATCGACCCCTGTCTTCAATACGTTTTCCGGGAGCTTGGAGAGGAACCCTCCGTCGTAGCACCCGACGTCAAGCACCCTCTTCCCTTCCCCGAGAAGCCCCCTCCCATCCAGCCAGTCCCTCTGCTCATCCGCCCTGCCGGACATTGAGCCGTACGAGCAACCGGCCTCGGCAAATAGCGTCTTGAACCCGTAGCTTGAGTACCCTGGGTTCATGAAGAGCGCGAAGCAGTCGAGGCAGAGGCACTGGCAAACATCCGCCCTCTTGGGCTCCTCCGCCGAATCGGTGAAGAACTGAAAGCCGTTGAAAACGGTTATTGTCCTGCTTTGTATCGAGCCGCAGACAGGGCACGGACGATAGGGCGACGTGCGGTTGGCGTTGAATGAGTCCACCCTGTTCCATGAAAGTCCCATAGCTATCTCCGCAATCCCCCCTTAATCCCCCCTTTAGTAAAGGGGGGTGAGGGGGGATTAATCAGGGCCTCTATCACCCCGGCCACCCTCGATGCGCCGTTGCCGTCGATGAGGGCCGAGGCCCTCCCGGACATGGAGGCGTATCTCTCCCCGTTATTCTTAAAAGATTCAACCGCTCCCCTTATCATCTCCCCGCTCACATCAATGCCGACGCCGAGGCTCACAAAGGCCCCTGTAGATCCAAGGGCGGAAAGGGTTTCCCGGTCTTCCGCGTAATTGGCGATAAGCACCGTCGGCACACCCATGTACGCAAGCTCATAGACCGTGGTGCCGATCGCCGTGAACGCGATATGGACGGTACTCATGAGGGTAGCCATGTCCTTGACACCGTGGACGAACTCCATCCATCCTGGCTTGTTTATCTTAAGCCCATCAAGCTCCGGCGTAATCCGCTTCGCCGGCCCCAGCACGACCGTCGCCTCTATTCCTTCCATTCCGGCTATGGCCGCTACGACCTTTTCCGTGAGGCCGAAAGGGTCTGCCCCGCCCATGGTGACGAGCACCTTTAGCGGCAATCCGTAAACGGGCCTACGCCTCTCTTCCCTTACCCGCCTGAAGCCCTCCCCTATGATTACGTACTCCTTGCCCGCGAGGATTTTATCATTTGGCGGCAGGCCGTAAGCGACCGCGGAGGGGATGATGGTCTTATCCGCTATATCAACGGCGCAAAGGTTGTCGATGACGACCACCTTCCTGCCCCTATCCTTCAACCCCCGAACGTCTTCTCTTATATCCCTCTTCGTATCTATCACGACCACCCCGTCTGTAGTTTCCAGGGCCGCCGCAAGGTGAGATCCGCATATCCGGTAGGCCACCCCGAAGTCCTCGATGCGTCCGCGCACGGCCGCGTCGTCGTTTACGAGGAAGCGCGCCGACATGCCGCGTCCGATAACGGCTAACGCAATATTTAGAGACCTCGCAACATGGCCCATCCCTATCGCGCTTCCGCCCTCGCTCCAGAAGGCGACAGAGCCGTGAACCTCCTTATCCGCGCCTTTTATCACCAGACCCCTTTACCTTTAGGGCGAACTTGAGCGTCCTGTAGCCATCTGACAGGTTGAGGACGGCCCCGCTCTTTTTCACGACGCATTCGAGGAAGTGTCTCATCTCGGCTACGTACATCCCGTTTACCTCAAAGGGGACCTTGACAATAGTCCACCCCTTTGTCTCCGCGAGATAAGTCTCAAGCGTGCCGTCGAGGAAGTCGCACCTGACCGTCCCCCTCTCCCCGGCTATCACCATCCTGTGCTGGTTCGCCCTCTGGAGGAAGTCGGAGGCCCAGTTGACATAGATACCGCTCTCCATCCTGAATATCCCGGTTGCGATGTCCTCCACGTCCATCTCAAGCCCGCTTACCCTGTCCGTGAAGGCCTCGACCGTTTCCGGCTCACCGAAAAACCACCTTATGTTGTCGAGGCTGTGGATGCTCGTGAGTATCACCCCGCCGCCCAAGTCCCTGCGCGCGGCGTACTCCCTCCTGTAATCCGCGTCGGGGTGCCAGTCCGGCAGGTAATGCCCTCCGTAGTAGTTGGCGTGGTATACCTTTCCAAGTATACTCGAATCGAGAAGGTTTTTCACGTGGAGCATCACCGGATGGAACCTGTAGCACATCGCCATCATGGCTATGACGCCCCTGTCCTCAACCGCCCTGATCAGCTCCTCGACCCCGGCGAGAGTATGGGAGAGGGGCTTTTCCATCAGCATGTGCACCCCGCTCTTCGCCAGCTCGAGGCCCATCGATAGGTGCATGGACGATGGCGTTGCCACAACGGCCGCATGGGGGCCGGCGGATAGCGCCTCCTTGAAGTCCGTGGTAAGCCGGGGCCTGGGCCCTGTTACGCCGGCGGCGGCCTCCTCGAGCCTTCGCATGTCCGTGTCGCAGAGGATGAAATCCCTCACGCCGAGGGAATTGAGGTTCCTCAGGTGCCTCCTCCCGATGGAGCCGCAGCCGATTATAAGTACCTTCATGTCGGATATCATGATCTCAAGCAACCTTTTTTTGTTTTTAGGGTGCCTCTAAAAATTAGATATTTTTTCTGAGGTCGAGGCGGGGTGAAAATAAAAAGCGGAGCATATATGCTAATATGTGAGCATTTTTATTTTCGACCCAACGAAGAGATCGGGAAAAAGAGCAATTTTTAGAGGTACCCTTTAATTCCTCTGCCTGAAGACAACCCCTACGGGCTCGCCTTCGAGGAACGTCGCCGGGTCCGCGCTCTCGGACGCCTTCTTGAGCACCTCTATCGCCTCGCAGGACGCCTCCACGGTCTTTTTGATATCCTCGGCGCTGTGGGAAAAGCTTATGAAGACCGGGCCGCCGTAAAGTATGCCGCGCTTTACCGTCTCCTGGAGGAAGAGGCTCTTGAGGATAAGGTCGTCCTCGCCCCTGGCGTTCTTTATCATGAGCCCTCCCCTCGGGGGCTTGCCGAATATCTTGAAGTCGACCCCGAGCCTCGAGGCGTAGGCGTTCACCTCGCTGTGGAGCCTTGCCCCAAACTCCCATATATGCTCTATCACCGGCTTTGTGAGGATTTCGTTTATTGTGGCCTTTGTTGCCGCGAGCCCCACCGTGTCGCCGGAATAGGTCATCGAGAAGAAGACCTCGTCGAGCTCCTTCATGAACTCCTTTTTCCCGACGATGGCCGAGATGGCGAAGCCGTTGGCCATCCCCTTGCCGAAGGCGGCGAGGTCCGGCGTCACGTCGTAGTACTTCTGCGCCCCTCCTATGGAGTACCTGAAGCCCGTGACTATCTCATCGAGTATGAATACCGCCCCGTTCCTGTGGGCCACGTCCCTTACCCTCTGGAGGAAGTTCAGGCCGGTCGCGGGGTCCACCTCAGGGTCGCTCCCAGGCACCTCCATTATCACGCCGGCTATCTTTCCGGGGTTCTCGGCAAAGACCTTCTCAAGGGTATCTATCTTATTGTATTCGAACTGGTGCATGAGGTCTTTAAGGACGGCCGGTATGCCCTTGTTCCTCGGCGTGGTGACGGCGTACCAGTCCTGGCACCCGTGATACCCGCAGTACGCGATATGCTCCCTGCCGGTAGAGGCCCTGGCCACCTTCACGGCGGCGCTCGTTACGTCGGCCCCGTTCTTGGCGAACCTCACCATCTCGGCGCAGGGTATCACGGAAGTGAGGAGCTCCGCCACCTCCACCTCGAGCGGGTGCATGAGCGTGAACGTGGTGCCGTCCTTTATCTGCCTTATGACCGCCTCGTTAACCGGTCCGTAATCGTAGCCGAGCAATATCGGGCCGAGCGCCATCGGGTAGTCTATGTACTCGTTGCCGTCTACGTCCCATACATGCGAGCCCGAACCCCGCTTGAGGTACTTGGGCGTAACCCCGCGCACGAACTGGTCAGGGCCCTTGCTCAGGGTCTGCGTGCCCGCCGGTATGAGCCTCCGGGCCCTTGCCCATAGGTCCTCGGATACCGGGAATGTCCTGTCGGCTACCTTCATATCCTCACCTCATCTTACGGTTTTGTCTTCCCTGAGAGATTTCGCGTAGCCTTCGTTCCTCATGGTGGAGGAGTTTATGCCGAGGAGCTCCGGGTTCCTGCCGAGGAACTCCAGTATCTCCCCCATGTGGAATACCCTGTCCGCGCACTTGAAGCCCTCGAATATCCGCGTCACGAGAGTAAAGTCCTTTTCGTCGTCCACTGTCCAGCGCATGTGCGAGAGGTCTACCGCGTTCCTTACGCCAACGACCCTGAAGATGTCCTTGTTCTTCCAGATGTACGGCGTGACGTGCTCGCGCTCGGAGGCAAGGCGCGCCTCGCGGAACGCCTTCTCAAGGGCCCGGAAGCTGAAGACCTCGGTATCGAGCCCGTCCGGATAGGTCGCCTCGGTGCCTGCGTGGTCGAAGTCCCCTGTTGAAAACTTCTCTATGACCGTATCGACTATCTCGGGGTCTATGAGCGGGCAGTCGGCCGTTATCCTGACTATGGTCGCGGCCCCGGCCTTCCGCGCCGCCTCATAGTAGCGCTCAAGTACGTCGTTCAGGCTCCCCCTGTGGCACTCAACGTTATTATCCCTGCACCATCGCTCTATGACGCCGTCGGACGGCTCTACGGTGGTGGCGACCATGATGCGCTCTATGAGCCTTGAGTACCTGAGCCGGTTGACCACATGGAAGAGGACGGGATGGCCGCATATCTCCTTCATCACCTTGCCAGGGAGCCGGGTCGAGCTCATCCGCGCCTGTATTATCGCCACTACCGGGCGCACACCCTCTTTCACTTCGCCTATCGGCATATGTCTTCTTTCCTGACGGGCATGTTCCTCGCTATATCCGAGGCCGCTTTTTTGCCTATGACGTTCGGAAGTTCACGCGGCTCAAGCCCGTAGGCATGCCTGACTATCTTTAACATGTCCCCGGATATCACCGTGCCCCTGACGATATCCTCCCTTGCGTATATGGACCTGCGCGCCCCTATCCTCTCCCCCTCCTCCGCAGGTGAGGGCCTCTTGACGCCGTCGCCGAGCGCCTTCTCTATATTCCTTATGTCCGTGACCATCGCCTTGAACTCCTCCACCTCCATGGCGTAGGGGTGGTCGGGGCCTGGGGCCTTCCTGTCGAGCGTGATGTGCTTTTCTATGATGGAGGCGCCGAGGGCTACCGCCGCCACAGGGACCGCGGAACCGGGGGTGTGGTCGGAGAAGCCCACCGGGCACCCGAACTCCTCTCTCATCGTAGCCATGGCGCGTATGTTCACGTCCCCGTAGGAAGGCGGGTAGAGCGAGGCGCAGTGCAGGAGCGCGAGGGAGCGGTTGCCCTGCCCCGCCATCACCTCAACCGCCCTCTTCACCTCGTGGAGATATGACGCTCCGGTGGAAATGATGACGGGCTTGCCGTAGGCGGCCACCTGCTCAAGGAGCGGCTCGTTGGTGAGGTCGCCGGAGGCTATCTTGAACGCCTCCACCCCGATGTCGTTCAAGAGCCGCGCCCTCCGGGCCTCGAACGGCGCCGAGAGGAACGTTATCCCCTCTCTCGTCGAGAAATCCATCAGGGCCCTGTGCCACTCCTCCGGCATTGTCAGCCTCTCTAACACGGGGAACGCGGGGTGAAGGACCCATTTGCCGTCCTTATCGGGCATGAGCTGGTTTAAAAGCCCCTCCGCCGTGAACGACTGGAACTTGACCACATCGGCCCCGGCGTACCTGCACGCCCTTATAAGCTCCTTTGCCTTTCCGAGGTCTGAATCGTGGTTCGAGCCTATCTCGGCGATGACGTAGACCGGGTGGCCCGGCCCTATCGCCCTTTTTCCGATATGAATGACGCTTTTCATCCCTTATCTGCTCCTTACGCTCAATTCCATGTCCTCAAGCGGTAGATATATCCTCTTTGAAGAGCCCATTGCCGAGAGGTGTATCGCCAGGGCTATCTCAAGGGCGTTATACCCGTCCTCCGGTGAGCTCAGGTTCTCTTGAACGCCGTCCACGCAATCAAGGAGGTTTTTTAGCGCCCCGGTCCAGACGTTGCCTGCCTCGCAGGCCGGGAACGGCTCCGGGTATAACTCCATTATACCCGTATTGTTGCGGCTTTTCCTGGGGGTCTGGTATTCGAGCAGGCCGTTATTCCCAATCCTTATCCTTCCGTCGGAGCCCACCACGTCGAACTCGAATATGAAGTAGTTCTTTGTCTCGGCGTGTATGGTGGCGTAGGCGCCGTCCCTGAACTGTATAAGGGCCCTGCCGCCCCGGTCTTCGGGCGCGTCCCAGGCCATGCGGCCGGCCCTGTCCTCAAGCCTGCCTTCGACCCAATCGACCGGGCCGCAGAACCATCTGAGCACGTCGAAGGCGTGGGTGCCGGTGTGTATGAGGCTCCCGCTGAAGCGGCTTACGACGGACTCAAGCCTCCCTATGGCCCCCGCGTCTATCATCTCCTTCGCCTTTTGGTACTGCGGGCTCCACCTGCGCATGTGGGAGACGATGAGCGGCACTCCGTCCCTGGCGCAGGCCTCTGTCATTATCCGGGCCTCCTTAAGCGACGAGGCGAACGCCTTTTCACACCATATGCCCCTAACGCCCGCCTTGAGGGCGTCCATTACCATCCGGAACCTGTCGCCCGCGTAAGCGCAAACGCTGACGATATCGGGGCGGACTTCCTTGAGCATCTGTCTGTAATCCGAATAAAGGGAGGTTGATTCGAATCTCCGCCCGAACGCGGAGAGCCTTTCATGGTCGAGGTCCGCGCCGGCCGCGAGCTCTACCCTGCCTGTTTTAGCAAGCTCGATATACGCCCCGGCGTGGGTGCAGGGCTTGCTGTCAAGGGGGTCGTCCTCGAGCATCCATGCCACCCTTCCGCATCCGATGACAACGGCGGTGTAGCCCCTGGATGTCACGCGGCCGTCTTATCGCCGCCGGGGTCTTTTCTCTCGTTGTGCGAGCATACCAGGGCGCCTCCGCAAGCCGGACAGGACTTCACCCCGCCGCCCGGCGGCCGGCAGCATAACGACCACCCCCAGAATTCGCTACCGCACTCTTCACATACCCAGCCGGGCATATTCAATAGCGGCCTCCTTTCGTCTCAGAAGCATATCGCCCTTTTCTCCTTCTGTCTGCGCGCGGCCTTCGCGCTCAGGGTGGAGGCATGCGCCAGCGTCGATAAGATGGCCGAAGTCACGGCCCCGACCTCTTCGTCGGTCAGGAGCGGATATATCGGGAGGCTCACCTCGGTCTCGTAGAACCTCTCGGCCACGGGGAAGTCCCCTGCCCTGTAGCCGAATTGCTTGCGGTAGTAGGGCTGGAGGTGGACCGGTATGTAGTGCACCTGGAGGTTGACCCCTATCTTTTTCATCATCTCGAACCATTCGGCCTTGCATACCCCTATCTCGTCAAAGGCTATCCTGACCGGGTAGAGGTGATAGGCGCTCCTGAACCCGGAAGATACCACGGGGAGCTTTATGAACGGGTACCTCGAAAGTATGGACGTGTATAGCTCCGCTATCCTGGTCCTCCTTTCGATGAACCTCTCGATCTTTTTCATCTGGCTGATGCCGAGCGCGCACTGGATGTCGCTCAGCCTGTAGTTGTAGCCGAGCTCGTGCATCTCGTAGTGCCACGGCGGCGCGTTGCCTGTCATGAATTTACCGCCGTCCTTTGTAACCCCGTGGCTCCTCAGGAGCTTGAGCCTTTCATAGAGCGTCCTGTCGTTCGTCGTAACGGCCCCGCCCTCGCCCGTGGTTATCGATTTTACCGGGTGGAAGCTGAATACGGTCATGTCCGAGTGCGTAGAGGAGCCTACGGCCCTCCACGGGCCGTCCTTCTCCTTCCACGACGCTCCGAGGGCGTGGCAGGCGTCCTCTATGACGATAAGCCCCTTTTTGCGCGCCATCCCGTAAATCCTCTCCATGCCGCACGGGAGCCCGGCGAAGTGCACGGGGATTATCGCCTTTACCCGGTGAGTGTCCTCTATCTTCTTTTCGAGTTCGGAAGGGTCTATATTGAAGGTTTCAGGGTCTATGTCCGCGAAGACCGGCCTGGCCCCAACGTAGAGGGCGGCGTTGCTCGTCGCGAGGAATGTAATGGGGGAGGTTATTGCGGAGTCCTTGCTTCCAAGGCCGGCGGCCATGCAGGCGAGATGGAGCGCCGCTGTCCCGTTGGCGCATACCACGGCGTATCTGGCGCCGGTATGCGCGGTTATGGCGTCCTCCAACTCCTGGGCCGCGGGCCCCTGAGTAAGCATCCCGGAGCCCAGCACGCGCGTCACGGCGGCTATGTCGTCTTCGTCAATTGTTTGCCGCCCGTAAGATATCGTCCTCTTCACCGTCGCGGAACTCCTTGATGATATCCTTGATATATTCTACGCTCAGCACCACCTTGTTGTTGTCGCTCGAGTAGCTGAAGTCTTCAGCCACAGGTCTGCCGCCGTTTTTCCTCTCCGCGCCCCACCAGCTGAACTGGGGCTGGATGACGTAGTGGTTTTCATATTCGAGCGTATGCCTGCCGTCATCCTCGGAGATGAGCGTTTCGTGGAGCTTCTCGCCGGGCCTTATCCCGACGGTCCTTGTCTGGCACTCCGGGGCTACGGCGGCGGCTATGTCCATTATCCCGGCGCTCGGGATCCTGGGGACGAATATCTCCCCGCCCTTCATATCGGTGAGCGACTTGAGCACGAACTCGGCCCCCTGATCCAGCGTTATCCAGAACCGGGTCATCCTCGGGTCCGTTATCGGCAGCACACCGGTGGACCTCATCTTGATGAAAAACGGGATGACGCTGCCGCGGCTCCCCACGACGTTGCCGTATCTGACTACAGAGAACCTTGTGGATTTGCTGCCGGCGTAGGAGTTGCCGGCCACGAAGAGCTTGTCGGAGCAGAGCTTGGTGGCGCCGTAGAGGTTTATCGGGTTCGCGGCCTTGTCGGTAGAGAGGGCGATTATCTTCTTGACGCCCGTGTCTATGGCGACGTCTATTATGTTCTGCGCGCCGAGCACGTTCGTCTTTATGGCCTCGAAGGGGTTGTATTCGGCCGCGGGCACCTGCTTCAGGGCCGCGGCGTGGACGACGTAGTCCACCCCGTCAAACGCGCGGTAAAGCCTGTCCTTGTCCCTCACGTCGCCGATAAAGAACCTCAGGCAAGGGTCGGAGAACTTCATCATCATCTCCGACTGCTTGAGCTCGTCCCTGCTGAAAATTATTATCCTTTTCGGCCTGTATACGGAAAGTATCTTTCCGGTGAGCTTTTTGCCGAGCGACCCTGTGCCGCCGGTTATGAGGATGGTCTTGCCGTTAAGATCCATTGATGTCTCCTTGGATGCTCCGCCTGATTGATTGGAATTTGCAACAACTATGCCATATTAAATATATCGGCATTTATCCGATTTCTTTAAAATTTTCATGGGAGTTCCATGCATTTGCGCGGCAAAAGGGATTCATCTCCGTCAAATTAATGACCTATGGACGGCTAATTTGACGAAAATCCTGAGTTTAGGCCGGTAACCCTCCCCTAAAATAGAGCCGTTGTAAAATGGAGTTTTCCGGCATACGATGTATGCGAAAGGAGGACTTCAGGATGAGGAGGACGAGATTTACCGAGACGCAGATTTTGGGAGTGCTGAAGCAGGTTGAAGGAGGA
>JACRLF010000052.1 GCA_016235365.1 Deltaproteobacteria bacterium
GAATTTCCAGAGGTATATCCTGGCGGCAATCTGCTCCTCGAGCTCAGGGGAGTTGAGGGTCGAGTTGATTATCTCGGCCTTCCTGACCTTCCCCTCCGGGGTTATGGTTATCCTGGCGGTGACCTTGCCCCTCATGGTAGGAGTCCTCCTGAGCGCGTTGTTGTAGACGTATTTGAGCCCGCCGCTGTACGCCATGACCGTCTTGTATACCCCTGCCTCGTCTCTTCTTACCGCCGCGGCGCCTTCCCTTTTCTCCTTCTTCAAGGACGCTATGACGGTGTTCTTCTTCTCGCCCAGGATTTCGGAGCCGCCCCTCGAACCGGACGCCGGGGCATAGGCGGGGAAGTCCCTGGAGACCTGTTCGACCTGCTCAAGCACGTTGCCTGAAGATATACCCTCTACACCAACGCCGCGCACATCAGGCCTTTTTACGTTGTCCGCCGTTTTTTCGATCTCCCTGAAGACGTTGTCATCGAAGGAGAGGGGCTTTGCCTTGGCGGTAATGACGGCGAGGAGGCCCCTTGATGCGATTGCGGCCTTTGCCGGCGGCGCGTCCGTCTGCTGCCGCGTAGAAGCGACCTTTCCCTCGGCCCTGGGCCTTGAGGCCTCATTTTCAGCCTCTTTCTTCCTCTCCGGCTTCTCCTCCTTCAGATACTCCTTCGGCTCCTCCCTCCTCGCGGCCTGGGTTGCCACGGGCTTCCTCGGCGCGGCCTTAGGCTGGAGTATCAGCCTGGCGAAGCGCTGAGGCATGGCGCGTATGGCTTCGCGCGCGTCTTTTTTTTTAATCTCCACCGTGCTCAGGTACGAGATCATGGCGAAGTTCAAGACCGCGATTATGGCGAGTATGACGAAGAACTGGGAGTCCTCCTTCTTTAGGAGCGGGGACCTCAGCGACCGCTCCATCTTCGCGCGCTCCGAGCGCGCCTTCTCCATGTGCGGTATCTCCCGCTGCTCGAATATGAAGGTGGAGCCGTTTATGTCGATGGTGCATGAGAGGTCCCGGGGGAGGCTTAAAAGGAAGCTCTCACCGTCTTTCTTCAGGAGCCCTAGCTCCAGGAGGCCCCTTATCGGCAGGGTCGTGGACTTGACCGTTATCGACCCCTCGGCCCCTGCCGGGATGCGCAGGCAATACCCGCCCCACAGGGTCTTTTTTATAAGCCTGTGCCTCTCCGGTATCCGGGCCGGCAGGTCGCAGTTAGGGCCGCTTCCGACCACGAGCTTTTCCGGAGCGACCCCCAGAGACTTATCCAGGACCAGCTCCGCGCCCGGGGCGCCCGGGTTCTGTACGGTTACGAAGAACGCTTTTTTATTCACTTGAGAACACCGCAAGCGAGATATTGCTGTAGCCGGCCTGGCCGCACGTGTACATTATCTTTTCCAGGACCGCGAAGGGGATCCTCTTGTCGCCCTGGATGAGCACCGCGCCGCTGAACTTGACAGAGGGGTTGTTCTTCGCGATGAAATCGACTTTTTTGGTGTTGTTGTTGAGTTCCCTGTGAAGCGGAGGTATCTCCATGTCGGAGGACTCCATTATCTCCTTTACGCCCGCTATCCGCAGCCCCTCCATCATGAGGTCCTGGTCCGTGACCTGGACGATAAGGGACATCTTCGGGGTCTCGCGGGCCGTGGAGACGGGGAGCTTGAACTTGGGGTCTATGGTGAGTATCTGCCCCTCGACGGAATAATTGACGAGGAGGAAGAGCAGGATGTTGGTGATGATGTCGATGAGCGGTATGAGCATCAACGACCCGGTCAGCCCCCTGGACCTCCTGCGCTTTCTTTTAGCTCTAACTGTTTCCATAACCTATCTGTTCTCTCCGAGGGATACCAGCGGGAATAACGGACGCCTCTTGTCCTCGGTCTCCCTGGCGGCATCCATGACCTGTACCACGGTGTCGTACGGCACGGAAACGTCAAAGAGGAGGATGACGTCCTCCTTTTCGGGGAACCGTTCCTTTATCGCGGCAAGCCTCCTGTTGAGCTCCGGGTAGTTGAACCCGGCGCCGTTTTTGGGGATGAACGCGCCGCCGCCCACGCCGCCCAGCTCGAATCCCCTTTCGTTCACCTTGACGATCAATATCTCCGGGGGGGCGCCTCCTGAACGCGAGGCCCCCTGCTCCTGCGGCAGATAGACGTTGATTATCGCCGTCTTGACCAGGACGGTGGTAAGCAGCAGGAAGAAGATGATGATCATGAAGATGTCTATCATCGGGGTCAGGTTCAGGTCTTCCGCGCCGTGGGTGTGGTGTTTTCTTCTAATCCGCCTTTGCGCCACCTTTGCCGCTCCTGCCTATCATGTTCACTATCTTCAACGAGTAGGCGTCTATTTCGTCTATGAGCCTGTTCGCCCGAGACATCAGCACCGAGTACATGACGAGGAAGAGGATCGCCACGCCTATGCCGAAGGCCGTGTTATACAGGGACGCTTCGGCGCTCGCCACCGCGGAGAACGCCTGGATAAGTCCTTGGATCGTCCCCAGGAGCCCGAAGAGGGTGGATATGTTGGCAAGCGTCAGGAGATAGTGTATCCGCTTGTCTATCGTCGGTATCACCTCGAGGGAGGCCTCGTCCACGGCGCTCTGCGTCTCTTTTTCGCCCATGCCGGCCGCCGAGACCGCGGCCTCCATCGTCCTCAAGAGCGGGGCGTCCCCCTTGCACGCCGTCCTGGCCTTGTCGAAGTCACCGTCGGCGATGTGCTTGCTGACTCTCTTCCAGAGCGCGTGGGAGTCGACCTTGTTCCTGATTATCAGGGCCATGACCCTGTCTACTATGATAGCTATCCCTATGACGGCCACCGCGAGGATAAAGTACATGAATGTCCCGCCGTCTCTAAAGAAAGCGGCTATCGTCTCCATATTGTGGCTACCTCCTTGTGAAGTTCGTCGGATTATTCGCGTTTACAAGCCCTTCCGGGTAGACCGGGGCCAGGATGTCCGTAAGGTAGCTCTTGTTCTCCAGCCCCTCTTTCCTGAGCTTGGACCTCGGCACTATGAATATGACGCGCGGCCTCTCCTGGGAACCTTCGATCCTGATGACCCGCTCTATTATCCTGGGCTCCTCAGCCCTTGCCCTCGCCGCCGCGCAGGGCGCAAGGACCGCTCCCGCGCACAGGGCCGCTATCGCGGTATAAGGCGCCCTTTTCATACTATTGTCCCTCCCTGGCAAGCCGTGCCTTTACTATCTCTATCCATGACTCCACGTCCTTGTCCCCTTTTATCCCGCTCAGATACAAGTTGTAGTGCTCGAACGCCTTATTCAAATCCCCGACGTAAAGCTCGTATATTATACCTATCTGCTTGTGCAAATAGAAATAGTTTTTGTCCATCTGCGCCGCGCTTTTGAAGAGCCCCAACGCCTCCTCGTACCTGCCGAGCCTGAGGAGCGTCTGGGCCTTGCACAGCGAGACCTTGAGGTCGTCCAGGCCCTTCACCGACGCCCTGTTGAACTCCTCCAGGGCCTTCCTGTAGAGCCCCTTCCTGTAGAGCCACAGTCCCAGGTTGTAATGCAGCGCCGGGTTTTTAGGGGCCAGCGCCTCGGCCTCGCGGTAGTAAACGATGGCCTCGTCGAACCTGCCCATCTCCATGTATGCTCCGCCGGCGTTGATAAGTACCTCGGCCCCGGGGCCGTGCTCGAACGCCTTCTTGAAGGCCTCGGCCGAGTCGTCCTTTTTACCCATGGACGCGTATGCCGTCCCGAGCGCGCCGTATACGACGCCGGGGGCGGGGTCCTTCCCGAGCGCGGCGTTCAGTTCGGTTACGGCCAGCTCAGGCTCGTTGAGCCTCAAGTAGGCCACGGCCGCGTCGTAGTTTACCTGCCATCTGTCCGGCATGGAGGCGGAGATGTTCTTGTACGCCTTTAACGCCTCCCGCGGGTCTGCCTTCATGGTCTTTAGCCAGGCCTCCAGTGCGGCCGCGTCCTTTTTCTCCTTTTCGCTCAAGGGCCTCGCCTGAGGCGCCGTGGCGCCCCTGTCCGGGCCGGCCTCCGGCCGTGCCTGCCACGCCGGGGTCTGCACGGAGGCGCACCCGGCGAGCAGGAGCAGGGCCGCGGGCAATATCGCCTTGAACATGCATCGCGAGCGCATTCTCCGCAGCTTGCTGCGGGGTGAAGCGAGCGAATTGGATATAGATACTTCCTTACATGTCGAAGATTCTCCGCGGCTTGCCGCGGGGAGCTTCAACGGCGTCATCTTTAGGTTCAGAGTCCTCATCGCACGTCCAGGGTTATTGGTTCCGGATCTATGGAGACTGGCGTCATCCAATTCTCATCCAGGGGCCTTTTGTACAGGGCCGGCCTTATATCGGCAAGCCTTGCAAGGCACCTGTCCGACCATTCGTCGTGCAGGGAATGCTTCCTGGCGGCGTCCGCGCACCTTTCGTACACCTTTACCGCCTGCTCGTCGTAAGGGTATGCCTTCTCCTCTAACAGGAAGCCGTACTCGTCCATCTGCTCCTTTGTAAGGCCGCCGGGCCTCTCGGACCTTACTATGGAGTCCCTGAAGTTCTCAAAGAGCGCGCCCATCTGGAAGTATATCTCCGGGAGGAGCTCCGGTATCTTGAATTTCGCGGCCTCCGAGTATTCCTTGAGGAAATTGTTCAGGTATCTGGTCTTTTTATCGAACGTCTCCTCGAACGGCTGGGTCAGCTTCAAGTCGAGGTATTCGCGGGCGCGGGAATTCGTGAGCATCAGAGCCGCCCTGGCCACGACCCCGTCGTCTATACGCCCCTTCTGCGAGACGAGCCCGGCCAGCGCCGCGGCGGCTTCTTTCCTGCCGGCCTTCATCTGCGCCCCGGCTATCATCAGGCGTATTCCTGGCTCGTCCCCGCCGTTGTACCTGCCGCTGGAGAGATACCCCTTGAGCGCCTCCTCGGCCCTGCCGTATTCGCCGTTCTTCTCGTAGAGCGCCGCGGCCGCGTCGACAAGCGTCCTTGCGTCCCCGGAGGCGGCGTTGACCGAGGCCTTCTCGAAGTACACGGCCGCCGCAAGCGGTTTGATGACCTCGATCCACCTGCCGGCCTCAACGATGAACGAATTGGCCAGGGCAGAAGCCGGATACGTCTTTGAAAGCAGATCGATGGTGGAGTCGAGGCCGCCGTAATCCCGCAGCCTCATATCTATGTAGCCGAGTTTTATCAGGGAGACCTCTCCCGTCGGGGAGCCCTGCCTGGTAGAGAACGCCGAACCGAACTTCGCGGCCGCCTCCTTGAGCCTGCCTTCCTTCAGGTTGGCCTCGGCCAGCATGTAGCGCACCTGCGCGAGCCGTTCTATCGATTCCGGGGCCTTGGTCCGCTCGGCCAGACGGGAGTAGACCTCCTCGGCGGATCTGAAGTCGTTCTCCTTTATGTGGAGTTCCCCGGTCATCCTGGCGGCCTCCGCGGACCCCTGCCCGTCCATGAGCGGGACGAGGACGGCCCTGGCCCGCTCATAGTCGCCTGTCTCGGCATACATGCCGGAGAGCCTCATCTGCGCCCCGGCGAGCTTCGGGTACTTCAAGACGGCGTCCCTGTAAGCATCGAGCAGCCTGTCGGCGGTCCTGGCGGTCTCCGCGGTCTTTTCATTCTGGAAGACCATCTCGTAGCTCAGAAAGGCGTCATAGACCATATCCTGGAACTCCGGGCCCTGCCTGTAGAGCTTCGCGGCGTGCTCGTATTCGACGGCGGCGTCGGCGTAGTGTTTGGAATCGAAGAGCGCGTCCGCGAGGAGCAGGTTCATCTCCTTTGCATCAGGGGCGTTCGGGTACGAGGCCAGGAACAGCCGGTATCCCTCCACGGCCTTCTCGATCCCGCCGGGGTCGGCCCCGCTTTTGCCGAGGGTGTGGTACTTCCTGGCCACGGATACTATTGTCGTGGAAAGGAGCCCGTCGAGCTTCTCCGAGCCCTTAGGATAGTTCTTTTTGTACCACGCGGTGAGCGGGTTGTACATCTGCGCTATCGTCCACCTGGTCTTCAGGCTCTCTTCCTCCGCCCCGCTCCTGTCGATAAGGCCGGCGAGCTTTTCATACACGAACGGACAGAGAGGGTCGTCCCGGAAGTGGTCGGTAAAGTATCTGTAGGTCAGTGCCGCCTCCTCATACCGCGTTTCTTCCGTAAGCCTTTCGCCGAGCCTTGATAGGACGAAGGGCGCGTAGTCCCTGACGCCCTTGGACTCAAGGTACTTGATCGCCTTCTCCGTGTTCTTGAAGTTGTCCAGCGACAGCACGATGCAGGAAATCGGCTCCTCGGTCTGTCCGCCTTCGGTCGGCTTGCCGTCCCACCGCCTGTCCACCACGGCCATGAACATGTCCACCGCCTGGTCGAAGGAATCGAGCTTTATGTATATCCATCCCATTTTATACAGGGCCTTTTCATAGAATGTAGACCTCGGTTTATCCAGTATCCTCCTGTACTTCTCCAGCGCCTCGCCGTACTGGCCGGTCTCGAAGTAGAACTCGCCCAGCCTGAAGGAGACCTCGGTGGAGTACTCGCTCTCCGGGTAGTTCTTCAAGATGTCCTCGAAGACCTTGACGGCCTCGTTCATATCCCCCTGTTCGTGGAGCGCGATTCCGAGGGCGTACCTGACCGCGTCCGCCCACTCGTCGTAGCGGTACTTCTCGCTCAAGGTACTGAAGTGCGCTATGAGCTTTTTGTGGTCCTGGGAAGGGCGCTTCGGCTCCTCTTTGAGGCGTCCCGCGGCGTACTGGGACAGCCGCCGCTCGTACTCGTCCATCTCCCCCTTGAAAAGGAGGTCCTTGGCCTGGAAGTACTCGTCGGTGAGCCTCAAGACCGTGGAGAGGGAGACGTCGCCTTCGCCGATGAGGTTCATGTAGCCCTCCCATTCGTCCACCTTTTTCAAGGCGGCCTCTTCCTCCGGCGACAGGGGGGGCTTTTCAAGCCCCTGCCTCTCCAGCGTCGCGCATGAGGTCAAAATGACCAGTATGAGGATGAATAACAGAGCTTTTTTTCTCATCGTATTTCCTGAAGGGTGCCTCTAAAAATTGCTCTTTTCCCCGATCTCTTCGTTAGGGCGAAAATAAAAATGCTCACATATTAGCATATATGCTCCGCTTTTTATTTTCACCCCGCCTCGACCTCGGAAAAAATATCTAATTTTTAGAGGAACCCTGAATACGCCTACTGCTTTTTCTGGGCCTTCTCCATGTTTTTCTCGGCCTTGTTGAGCTCCGAGAGGATGTCGGACATGACCCCGTCGAGCTCGTATCTGCTCTTTATGAACCTGCCCTTGATGCGCCTGTCGAGCATGGCTGCCACATTGTCTTCAGCCGCCTGCGTCTGCGCGATATTATTCGATAGCTCGGCCCTGAGGCCGCCGAGTTTTTTCAGCTCCCTGCCGTTCTTGTCGACCTTATCCCGTATCCTGGCCTTTATCCCCTCGAACGTCCTTTCAAATCCGGTCTGACCGCCGGTACTGACCCCTACGGCGTCCTTGCCTTCCATCTCGAGTATCCCGACAATCTCTTTTATCTCTTCCGGCTTTTCCTTCGGCGCTTCGCTATTGAGGAAGTTTATCACATGGCATATGACCGGGGAGGAGAGGCACTCCATGTCGTCCTGTTCCGCCCATTCCTGCAGTATTATCCTGACAAGGCGCTTGGTCTCATCCGTCGGCTCGCGCTTGAGCAGCGCCTTCCACCTGTAGAAGATGTTCTTCTCTATGACCGTGAAGTAGGGGAGGTTCTGCCTGAGGACCGAGCGAAGCTTCTCTTTTTCTTCCCTCCTCTTTTCCATTAGCAGGAGCAGCTCCTTGGTCCTCTTTATGTTCCGGTCCATTACGTCGGAGAGGCCCACGAGGCTTTCGTTGGAATTGATTATGTAGTTTTCGAGCTCGATCGTCCTTGCCCTCCTTGACGCAAAGCCCGCCCTGAGCGTCCTTATGGCGCCGTAGGCGTTTACAAGCGTGATTACTCCCTGGTCTGAGCCCAGGTACGAGGCGTACATCTGCTCCTCTTTGCCCGATGGGCGGGCGTTGCCGTCCAGGAGTATGGATATATACGTCTTTCTCGCGGCCCTGTCGTTTATCAGCCTGTCCAGGCTCTTCTCGCCGGCGGAAAAGGCGTTGAGCAGGCTGTGGAAGTGTTCGGTTATCTGCTTCGAGAGTCCGAGTCTTATGTAGCAGACGCCGAGCAGTATCTGAGCGTCCTGCTCGACACGGTCGTACGGAGGCGCGGCCTTTATGTTTTGGAGGAGAGGTATGGCGCCTTCGTAGTCCTTGAGCTTGACCAGGCACCACGCCTGCCCGGCCAGGGCCTCCCTGTATAGCCTGCTCGAATCCGGTATATGCATGAATTGATTGAGGGCATCGGCGTAGAGCCCCTTTTCAAAGAGCAGGTGGGCAAGCATAAGGTGCGCCTTTTCATTGACAGGAGGAGGCTTCGCAACGTCCGTGGAGACAAGCCCCTCGAGCCGTTTCTCGGCCTCCGCGTAGTTCTGCCTCATCACGTCCGCCTGCGCGAGCGCTATGACGGCGTACGGGTGAAGGGGGTCCACGGCCGGCACCTTCGAGAGCGACATGTGCGCTTCCCCGAGCCTGTTTTTCCCTAACAGCGCCATGCCCTCGAAGTAGCGCGCCGCCGCGGAATCCGCCATCGGCTTGCCGACGGCAAATATCTCATCGTACTCCCTGAGCCTGTAATACGAATCAAGGAGCCCGGTCGCCATGGCCTGTTCCATGAAGAGGGAAGGGGAGGCGAACTCAGGGTAATCCCTTTTATAAAGCAGCCTGCCGTCCGATAGCCTCAGCAATATGTTGGCCTTGTCGTAAGGGCCTCTTTTCAGGATCTCCTCGCTCACCGAGGAAGCCGCGAGGTTGTCGTCGCTGAGGAATGAATAGAGAGCCATCTGGTATTGGTACTCGTTCAGGAAATTGGGGATATTCGACGCCGGCGGCCTGGATGAGGCCGCCGGCAGGGGCCCGGAGGCGGCGAGCAGAAAGACGGTCGTCATCAAGGCTATGGCTCTTGTCCGGAACATGTCTCTGTCACCTGCTGCTGAAGTCGAGCTGGGTGTGGCTGACGACGAGCTTGTCCTTCTTTTTTTCGAAGAAGAGTTCTATGACGTAGCTTTTTGCCGCCGATATCGTAATCGGCAGGACCAGGACCTCCTTTTGCGGCGGCGCGTTGCCTTCTCTCCAGTGATATATGATCTTCAGTACCTGGTTGCCCCTTCTTATCTCACCGCTGAATAGCTCGTGGCGTCCGCCGGCCTCAATGGCTGAGTTCTCAAGGGGGGCGTAGATATGGCTCTTGAGGAGTTCGTCGTTGCCCCATACCTCCATAGATATCAGCTCGATAGCCCTGTCGCGCTTGAGCACGGAGATGTAGATGTTTGTGTTCGGAAAGTCCCTTACGGTATCGTCGAGATCCTTCAAGGCCCTGTCGAGCTGGATGTAGTTGTTGTTGAGCCTTATGATGAGCTCCCTGACGTACTTCTCGTTTTCCTGCGGGCCCTCGGCGTAAGACGCGGCGCATAAAAGAAGGATTAACAGCGCCGCAAGGGATAAGACGGTTTTTTTTGAGACGGATGAGATCGAGCGCATATCGTTGTCTCTCTGCGGTTAACCTCTTGAGAACGCGGGCAGGCCGGGTGTCTACCGCATGCGCACGGTCTTCAGGGCTCTCATGTTTGTCAGGATAAGTTTAAAATTCAGGAAGCATTCCAGTCGGGGTATGCGCCAAAAATCCGTATAAACTGCCGGTCTTGCCTGGAACCTCGCATGGTTTGAAAACCCTCTGGTTTTCAGACCTCGGAAACAGCTGTCGAAGGCCCATTTCCATGGAAATATATCCGTTAGGATATTATGAATCGGCAATGAAGTCAAGGCGTAAAGAGGGGCCGGCGGCCTCTGTAACCCCTGTTTTGCCGGCAAGAGCCGGTGAAGATTGAACATGCATAGCGAGCGCGAGGCCCGCAAGCCAAGCTGCGGGGTCAAGCGAGCGAATAGAAATGGATACTTCCATATATGTCGAAGGTTCCCTGCGGCTTGGGGGTAGGGGAGCTTCAACGCAGGGGGGGTGTAAAAGCATGGGGATTGCCCGGCAGATAGGCAAACCGCTGACAAAGAAAAGGGCCGCGCTCGTCCGCTTTCAAATCCCGCTCCGAAATTAAGAAAGGGGCTTGAGAGAGAACTCTCAAACCCCTTTCTTAATCTGGTAGCGGGGACAGGATTTGGCCGCGCTCGTCCGCTCCCGCTCCCTCGCTCTGGCCGGGCAACCTCACTTACGGCCTTTCTCCCGAAAGGCCTCTTCCTCGCTTTGCTCGGCCTCCGTTCCTCGGCGTCCTGCCTCGTCACTGGCGGCCCCACGCCTTCACTTCCGGACGCATCCATGCGTCCTCATCCTCGCTTCGCTCGGCGTGAAGGCGTTGCGACTGCGCCGCCGTTCGGTTGCTTTCAAATCCTGCCGTTTACGAAATTTAAAAAGGCAGGGCATAAAAGTCGGCCCTGCCTTTTTCAATCTGGTAGCGGGGACAGGATTTGAACCTGCGACCTTCGGGTTATGAGCCCGACGAGCTACCGGACTGCTCCACCCCGCAATAGAGTATCTAAACAGTATATCAAAGATTTTCCCGCGATGTCAACACTATAAAGATAAAAAATCTAACAGTTTGCTGAAAAACTCAAAACCAAATCATTGCGAGCCCTTCGTTCCATCATTCTGAGCGTAGCGAAGAATCTTGGTTTTTCGCTCAGGGTAAACTCTAAACTCCGCGCAGCAATCTCGTCTTTAGGCAAATGGAACCTCCCCGGGCTCAAGACCCAAGGGGTTTCAGAACGTAAAAAAACAACCACTTGGAGATTGCTTTGTCGCTGAAATCGCTCCTCAATGACGACCAAAGGCTTTTTCAGCAGCCTGCTTAACCTCACATCTTCTCCGGGGCCGTGACTCCGAGGAGCCTGAGCCCGTTGGCCGCTACCGTGCCTACGGCCTTGCACAGCAGGAGCCTCGCAATCGTCAGCTCCGCGTCGTCCGTAACCACCCTGTTCCTGTTGTAGTACGGATGGAAGAGTCCCGCAAGCTCCGTCAGATAGAACGCGACCCTGTGCGGCTCCATGTTGAGGGCGGCCCGCTCAACGACCTCCTCGAAGGAGCCGAGGTGCTTTATTATGCCGGTCTCCTCCTTCTGATCCAGCCGCTCAAGGAGCCTGGGGTCGAACTCGTCCGGGATTTTAACGCCCTTCTCCGCGGCGAAGGATATTATGGATCTGATGCGGGCGTGGCAGTACTGGACGTAGTACACCGGGTTTTCCGGGGCCTGGCTCTTGGCAAGCTCGAGGTCGAAGTCCAGGTGCGCGTCCGACCTCCTCATCAGGAAAAAGAACCTGCACGCGTCCACTCCCACCTCGTCCATGACCTGCCGGAGCGTCACGAATTCGCCCTCCCTCTTGCCCATTGGCACGGGCGCGCCGTTCCTCATGAGCGCCACGAGCTGTATGAATATTATCTTGAGCGCGCTGTCGTCGTGGCCGAGGGCCTTCAGCAGAGCCCTTATCCTGCCCTCGTAGCCGTGGTGGTCGGCCCCCCAGACGTTGACGAGCGTTGTGAACCCCTTTTTGACCTTTTCCCTGTGGTATGCGATGTCGGAGGCGAAGTAGGTCCTCTCCCCGTCGGCCTTTATTAGCACCCTGTCCTTGTCGTCCCCGAACTCCGTGCTCTTGAACCAGAGCGCGCCTTCGGATTCGTATATGCAGCCTCTCTTGCGAAGCTCCTCAATGGTGTCGTTGACAAGCCCCTTTTCTTCGAGGCTTTTTTCGCTGTACCAGACGTCGAACTCTATACGGAAGTCCTTGAGGTCCTTCTCTATGCGATCGAGCATGGCTGAGCAGGCGAACTCCTGGAACGTCGGGGTTGCCCCGGCGCGGCCAGGCGCATTGTATTTATCGAGATAATCCCGCGCTATCTCCTTTACGTACTCGCCTTTATAAAAATCCGCCGGGAACTCTACGGGTTCTCCGGTTTCAATCTCCTTTATACGGAGCCTGACCGACTCACCGAGCGTATAGACCTGCCTGCCCGCGTCGTTTATGTAGTACTCCCTGGTGACATCAAACCCGGCGGCCTTCAATATGTTCGCGAGCGAGTCCCCGACCGCCGCGCCCCTGCCGTGGCCTATGTGGAGCGGCCCTGTCGGGTTGGCGCTTACGAACTCTATCTGCACGCGCCGGCCGCGGCCAGCGTCCGTCGTGCCGAAGCGCTCCGCCTTTTTAAGTATTGAGCCGAGCATGGAGAGGTGGAAGCTGTTCTTGAGGAAGATGTTTATGAAGCCCGGGCCGGCTACCTCGCACTTCTCCACAAGCGGGTCTTCGGCTATCCCGGCGGCTATGACGGCGGCTATATCCCTGGGCGGCCTTTTCTCAAGGGGCGCAAGGAGCATGGCCGCGTTGGTGGAAAAATCCCCGAAGCCCTCTTTCTTCGGCCTCTCTATGATGACGTCAGGGAGCCTTCCGGCCTTTAACGCGCCTTCCCTGACGGCCTTATCGAGGGCCGACCTCACGATCTCGGTAACCGCGGCCCTCATCCCTTGCTCTCCACGATCTCCGCGTAGACCTCGGGCCTTCTATCCTTTAAAAAGACCCATTCGTTCCGTACAGTGCCTATGGACGTCAGGTCTATGTCGGCGAGCACCACCCCCTCGGACGGGCCGCTCGGCTTTTCCACGAACTCCCCGTCCGGCCCGGCGCAGAAGCTCTTGCCGTAGAACTCCTGCTTGTCCTCCACGCCGACCCTGTTCACCCTCATTATGTATATGCCGTTGGCGTGCGCCGCGGCCCTTATCGCGCGCTCCCACTTCTTGTGCGAGTGTTCGTATGCCGAGGCGGTCGGGGCAAGGACGACCTGCGCGCCCTTGAGCGCGAGTATCCTGAAGCCCTCGGGGAAGAATATGTCCCAGCAGATCTGCACCCCGATAGCGGCAAAAGGGGTCTTGAACACCGGGAAGCCGAGGTCGCCCGGCTTGAAGTACGCCCGCTCTTCCCAGAGCGGTATCTGCGGGACGTGGACCTTCCTGTACTTGCCGATTATCCCGCCGTCGCAGCCTATCACGAACGCGGTGCTGAAATAACTCCCGTTGTCTTCCTCGAAGATGGGGGCGATTATCACGGCTGATTTACTGGCCGCAAGCCCCCGCAGATACGTTACCGTGGCCCCGTCCTCTTTCTCGGCCAGAGAGAAGTTCCTGTTGTCTATCCCGTAGGGGAACCACTGGGTGTTGAATAGCTGGGGCAGGGTGATTATCCGCGCGCCCTGGTCCGCCGCAAGCTCGATGAGACCGCCGGCCTTATGCAGGTTTTTATCCAGAGAGTTGGAACTGGAGAGCTGTATGCCCGCAACCTTGAGGGTCTTCTTGATTTCCATATTGTCTTTGCCGGTCTTGCCGGCCTGACCGAAATACCGGTGCGCGGGAGCGTATATCTTCAAGGCAGGTCGCGGCCTTCCCGTGCGCGCTCTTCGAACCTGTATACCACTTCGTTCCGCCCTATCATGCCGAGTTCCTTCCTGGCTATGCTCTTGATGTAGCGCCTGTTGGCCTTGAGAAGCCGTATGTCTTTTTCCAGAGACGCGTTCTCCGCGGCGATATCGGCGTTGTGGCTCAGGATGCCGTCGCGCTCCTTCCTCAGCCTGTAGAGGTCGATCAACCCCTTGTCCCCGAATACCGCGAGGGCGGCTATCGCCAATATGCAGGCGGCCAGGACGTATCTTCGTTTAACCGCGTAGAGTCTTGTCTTCACTTTGATAAGGATTATCAAAAGAGCGGCGGAAAGTCAAGGCTCATTCCTCTTCTGTTATCAGTGAAGGATCAAGACGTATATGAGACGGCTGATAAAATGCATGACTGGTGCGTTCCAGCGGCCTGGGCGCAGGAAAGCCCCGGACACGGGCCGAGGCGATAGATTTTTTATAGCGCGAAGTTACGTTTTTATTAGTTGACAAGACTGACATTCTTGTTGTATTAACAATTATTTAAGTAAAGATTGAAAAACATGCGGCGCAGGGTTGCGCCATAAATAATATATTAAGATTGTATCAATTCGGAGGTTGTACATGCAGGAGTTGCACTGTCACAGGTGTAAGAACGTCTATTATACGGCGGCGAGACAGCCAAGGATGCCCTGCCCTTACTGCGGCTTCGCCCGGAACGAACGCGAGAGAAGGGATGGAAAGAGGATGGCCTCGCTCAGGAACTGCGATCTATCGCGTGGAGAGGTGAAGGTGCAGGTAAAGACGACTGATATGTCGGATACGGGGATGGGGATAAGGACGAAGGGCCATCTCCCGTTCGATGCCGACGAGGACGTAAGCGTCATGATGCCGGAGATCGAGCAGGCAAAAAGGGCAAGGGTTGTCTGGACACGGAAGTTATACGGGGTTTCAAGGGCGGGATTGATGTTCTTTTAGCAGGTTGCGGAAAAACTATTTCAGCCGGTCATTCCGAGCCCTTCGCTTCTGGCGGGTTCAATCTTGCAGATTGAACCCGAATGATTCGTGGCTGCCAGATCGAAATTCAGGGTTCAGGTTGCAAACCTGAACCCGCCATAGTTGCGTTTTTCAACCCAACGATTTGCCGGAAGGATTGTTGGGTTACGCTCCGCTAACCCAACCTACGCAGCTTTCTCCGCAATCCGCTAATTGTCGTTGCATGTATCGGAAGTATCGCTTATCCCGTCGGAACGGGTAAGGGTGTGGGTGCAACTATAGGAGTAGTTCATGGATGCGCTGTGGCACCTGAGGTTGCAGTTCATCTGCCCGCTTGAGTAGTACCAGGCCGGTTTTGCATAACTGAGGGGTGTAACCACATTGGGCGCGAAGTTTATCAGGTGGGTGTCTCCGTCGGGCGGGAGGCTTCCGTTGCCCACATAATCGGTGTTCGTGGCCTGGACGTTGCTGTGGATATTGTAGTGGCAGACCATGCACGCCTCGTATGTCGCGTTCCACATCATGCCGCTCCCGGCCCCGTTCAGATGAAAGGCGTGGAGGTTGCTCGGCGCCCCCATCCCGCCGCTATTGTAAAAGTTCGTATTGTTGTTATTCCCATAAAACGTGTTCCAGTCATGGCAGTTGAAGCATAGCCTGAAGCGGTTCTGAAATTCCGTGGTGCTTGTAGGCGCGTTAAAAGACCTGTTCGCGGTCGGGAGCGCGCCGGTGAAGTAATAATCCAGCAATATGGACCTGTCGCCGCTGTCCGAGACCCCGGCGTAGAAGTTCAACGCCGGGGTTGCTATCTGCGAGCCGTGGGGACCGAAATTAGCATTCGAGGTCGAGGTGTTCCGGTAGTCAGTGCTTCTTATATGATTTATGGTCTTAGGGCCGAAGGCAGTCTCATTACCGATTGCGCCATAACCGGCTGCTTCACTGTTATGGCAGTCGGGGCAGTTCATAGTAATATTCCCCATCGTGGACTTGTAACTTGAGTCACATAACATATTCTTGACGGGGTCATTATACTCAAAGGCCCCACGATAATTAGTAGCGGTACGACCAAGCTGGAGACAGATGGCAAGGGTGGTGTTCCTGCCCGCGGATGCAACCGGGTGAAAGGCGCTGTTATATGACTGATTCGGACCGTAGGTGGCGTCTTGCCCGTTAGGGTCGAACTCAAGGCGCTTGTTGCTCCTGCTGTCCGGCGTGACGCCGTCGGATCGAGCCCTGATAAAGGTGTTGTCAGGGTAGGCGTTCCCTGAGAAGACCTGGTTATAGCTGTTGCCGTGGCACTTTAAGCAGACCTCAAAGATATAGGGCTGTCTGGCGCCCTTTGGACAGGGGTCCTGAACCGTCCCGTTTATATCTATATACCTCATCCCTGAAAGCGCGCCGGTTACTATCCCCCCGCCGCACCCCGAAGTATTGTCGGCATGAGGGTTGTGGCAGTCCGTACATTCAACATGCTTTTTAGTTATGGGGAGGGACTCTCCCACAAAGTGCCTGCCCGCAAGGGTAGTGTCGTTGACCGGGTGGCCGCTCCCGCCGGAGAGCGACCTTTTTTCTATTTCGGTTTTAATATTGAAATAACTAGGAGCAGGACCATTGCTGTCATGGCAGTTGAAGCATAACGCCTCTTCCCACGCGAGCAATTGATGCGGTATCAGATAGTCCGCGGTAAGGGACGGGTTGCAGCCGGCCGGTATATCAGTGCCGGTGCAGGCGATTTGATTGGCTGAAGGCACGGCCCAGATGTCATAGGCGCCGCCCGCGCTCGCGGCCTTTATCCCGTGCGGGGTGTGGCATTGAAGGCAAATTGCCCCCTTTGTCCGCGGGTTCCGGGGGTGTATGGTTGAAGCGCCGCCATTTGGCGGCTCACCGGGCCAGGTGACCCACCGGCCCAAACTCCAGTGAGCGCCCCACATGCTCCTGCCCTGAAAAAAGCCGTAGTAACCCCAGCCCTGCGGGTTGCCTTGAAGGTTGAAGTTCTCATGGCATGTCAAGCAAAAAGCTGCCCCATACCCGATCTCTACCCAGTTGGTAGGATTGGTCTCTGAGAAAGTTAGATAAGAGGATGGGCCCGTCGCCTCGGTGGAGGTCATGAAAGACGGATAGCTTGAGGCATTGGGGTACGGCTCGCTCTCCCCGAAGCTCGCATGAGGCTCATGGCAATGGGTGCACTCGCCCTTTTTATACGTCCCGGCCTCGTTGACCGGGGGCCACAGCCCCGTCACAGACCTGTCGACCCCGCCGTCCTGTGTCCTGTTCTCGCCACCGACCGTGGCGCCGTGTTTTGTATACGGGAATGCCCCGCCCGTGGCGATAACGGAGGATGGGAGATAGATTAATGAAACAAGGGCGGCAAGAGACAGGGCGACGATGACAAACAGTATGGTATTGACCGTTCGGCTCAAGTTGCGTCTCTCTTTTTTTTATTGGCTTTTATTGGCGGCATCCGGCGGGTTACGGCTTACGCCTAACCCGCCATACAGTCCTACGCAGATTGTTTTGCGCGAACGGAGATATATTATGGAACATCTGATTAATTCCCTGGTTCGTCATTGCGAGCGAAGCGAAGCAATCTCATTTTTTGATAAATCAATGACTTGGAGATTGCTTCGTCGCGTGCGCTCCTCGCAATGACACCTCCATCTGGAGGTGGACGAGAAGCTTTCCCGCAAGCCTGGAAAGAAGGCTTCGTACCTTTGCCGCGTCCTTCTGTATATCGGCCGGGGTCAGCAACTTTGAAATCTCCCCCACTGCCTGAAGCAACTCGTCATGGGCCTGCCTGAAATGTTCTGTTTGCATTGGAATATCCCTCCTGTAATATATGATCGCGTTGACATTCTCCGGTTGACTATAACTACAATGTATTGTAATGTAAATTCGTCTTGAGACGAATTTACGCTGACTTCCGGGGCTTCTTATGACATGGCTCTCGCATCGTGACATGCAGACTCTCATGGGTTGCATCCGGGAGATCTACTCGGATGTGAGACTGGATGGCTGGCGTTGCCGCCTCTTGCCCGTCATTTCAAGGGCGGTTCCCTCCAATTTCGTCGCCTGTAGTGAAATAACCACCTTGCCGCAGACCGTCACCCAGATTGAATTCCCGGAGTCCATCTCCCCGCGGGACATGCCAGTTTTAAACAGGCATCTGCATGAGCATCCTATCCTGAACCTTCTCTATAAGGACCGGATGCCGCGCCATCCATATAAAAGAGAGATTGAAAAGGAAATGTCCGGGAGATACCCGGCCCTCGCCGTCTCGCCGGAATGCCGGGCGCTCAAGATATCCGACTTCCTATCCGACAGACGCTACCGCAGGCTCGGGCTTTACAACGAATTCTGCAAAAAATACGATGTCGAATACCAGATATGCGCGCCGCTTAAATGCCTGGGGTCCGGACTTAAAGGCATCGCGTTCCATCGGGACAGGCGGGACTTCTCGGAGCGGGATAGACTAATGCTCAATCTCCTCTCCCCGCATATCTGTCAGGCATATGGGAATGCGGAGGCGATATCGGCCATAGAGCGGAACATCGTGGCATCCGGGCAGGCTCGGGAAGGGGGGATAACCGGTCTGACCTTGAGGGAAAAGGAGGTCCTGTACTGGCTTGCCCAGGGCAAGGGCAATCATGACATCGCCGTCATCATGCATATAAAGGTATGCACCGTCAAAAAACACCTGGAGAATATATACCGGAAGATCGGGGTTGAGAACAGGACCTCCGCCCTGCTGATGGCGATAGGGGCAAGACGCCGCAAGGAATGATTATCGCGCCGCCTGTGTATCTGTCCATGCCGCCAAGCTGAACATGCATAGCGAGCGTCCAGCCCGCAGCTTGCCGCGGGGTCAAGCGAGCGAATCGGATATAGATACTTCCTTACATGTCGAAGATTCCCCGCGGAAAAGCCGCGGGGAGATTCAATTTTCCCGCCCGTCAACAAGCATAGCGAGTGGATTCCCCGCGGCAAGGCTCGCGGGGAGGAGCGAGCGAATTACAAACGATAAATTCCTTACTTGAAAATTCTCCGCAACTTGGGCTTAGGAGAATTTCAACCACGGCTTTCATTCCATCCCCTTTTCTGCTTATCCACAGTTAAAGGAGCTTCAGGAACTCTTCGATGGAGAGACCGGAG
>JACRLF010000106.1 GCA_016235365.1 Deltaproteobacteria bacterium
CTCGCCGGTGATGACCTGCGCGAGCTTGAACTCCTCGGCCGACGCTAAACCTGTCCTGTTCTCCCTCAATATGTCAAGGACGGCGTTCAGGGTGTTCTTATCGGTGACACTCCTCGACGGACTGCTCCGGAAGTTAACGCCCAAGGACGGCATCGCGTACGCCGCCATAAGCGAAAAGAGGAGCAGCAACATTAACGTGTTCTTCAAGACAAGCCTGTTTTCTAAAGTCATATCCACCCCATCCAGAGAAAATGTGCAACTATGAACCACCCCGGAACAGCTCCGGGGTATCCGAAGGAACTTACGTTGAAGCTCCCCTAGGCCCAAGCTGCGGGGAATCTTCGACACATAAGGAAGTATCTATTTCTATTCGCTCGCTTGCCCCCTAAGCCAAGCTGCGGGCTGGACGCTCGCTATGCATGTTCATAGCTTGCTAAGCCCAAGCTTCGGAGAATTATACCCGAAGGAAACATTAAAATATATTTTGTTTTGAGGCTCATGTCAACATAATTTACACGCGCCCTCGACGTCCTTTATCCTGAGCCTCAGGTTCTTCGTGCCGTTCCACTCGTCGACGAACGGGGAGAACGCTATGCCGTAGCCCTCTCCCTGGATCGGGTGGAGCGGGGCGAGGTTGAAGCCTATCCCGCTGCGCGATACTCCGTTATGGAGGACCTTGAACCTCAAATGCCTGCTCCCGACCACCTCGGTAGACAAAATCTCCGCGTCCTGCAGGCAGAGGAGCGGCTCGCGGTTCGACGAGCCGAACGGGGAGAGGGCGTCCATCTCGGATATCATCCTGCGGTCTATCTCATCGAGCGATACGACGGCGTCGAGCACTATCTCCGGGGTAAGGTCGTCGTCGGTCAGGGTCGAGTTCATGTAGCGGACGAATTCGGCCATGAACTCTTCGACCCTCTCTCTGGCCACAGTCAGGCCAGCCGCGGCCCTGTGTCCGCCGTATCTCTCGAGCAGATGGCCGCACGCCGCGATCCCCTCGAGAATGTTGAAGGACTTGACCCCCCGCGCCGAGCCCCTGCCGACCTCCCCGTCGAGCGCTATCAGTACGGCCGGCCTTGCGAACCGCTCAACGAGCCGGGACGCGACTATCCCGATGACCCCGGGGTGCCAGCCTTTTGAGCAGAGCACTATACCCCTGTCCGAAGGGTTCTCTCCTGTCATGGCGAGCGCCTCCTTGAGCGTCTCCTCCTCTATCCTCTGCCTCGACGTGTTCTCCATGTCGAGGCCGCCTGCAAGCCTCGCGGCCTTTTGATGGTCCCCGGCAAGCAGGAGATCGAGCGCCATGGAGGCATTGGCGACCCTCCCGGCGGCGTTTATACGCGGGGCGAGCTGAAAGGCGATAGCACCGGCGTCGACCCGCCCGGGCCTTACCCCGGCGGCCTCCATCAGGGCCTTTAGCCCCGGACGGCTTGAGCGCTCAAGCTCCCTGAGGCCGTGGCTTACGAATATCCTGTTCTCATCAAGCAACGGGACTATATCCGCCACCGTCCCTATGCTCACGAGGTCGAGGTGCTTCTTCAGGTTCGGCTCGCCGCCCGTAAACCACCCTGAGCTCCTGAGGCGCGCCCTCAAGGCCATCACGAGGTTGAAGGCCACGCCGACGCCGGCAAGCCCCTTGAACGGAAAGGCGCAGCCGCTCTGCTTCGGGTTGAGTATCGCGTACGCCGGTGGAGGCTCCTTGGGCATCTCATGGTGGTCGGTGACGATAACGTCGACCCCGAGGGTCCCGGCCAGCCTTACCTCCTCGACGTTTGAGGAGCCGCAGTCGACCGTTATGACGAGGGTGACGCCCTCGGCGGCGAGCCTCTTGACGGCCCCGGCATTGAGCCCGTAGCCATCGCGGAGCCGGTCCGGTATATGGCAGCCCACATCCACCCCTATCTCGCTGAAGAACAGACGCAATAGGGCCGTGGAGGTGGTCCCGTCCACGTCGTAGTCCCCGTATACTACAATCCTCTCCCCCCGCCTTATGGCCGTGGATATGCGCTCAACGGCCAGGTCCATATCCTTCAGCAGAAACGGGTCATGGAGGTCCTTGAGCTCCGGCTTCAAAAAAGAAAAGGCCTTGTCGGCATCGACAAGGCCCCTGTTTATCAACAGCTGCGCCGTAAGGGGCAGGATATTGAGCTCCCTGACGAGAACGTCCCCAAGCTCCTTATTTATCCTCTTTACCTTCCAACGTTTTTTCATCTCGATTTCGGGGTATGGCCGCGGCCTCAACCCGCGGCACGCTGAACATGCATAGCGAGCGCCCAGCCCGCAGCTTGCTGCGGGGTCAAGCGAACGAATAGAAATATATACTCCCTTATATGTCGAAGATTCACCGCAGCTTGCTGCGGGGAGCTTCAACATGGAAGCCCCTTGCCGCCCGCTCGGGCGAAAGGCAAATTGGACGCCGGAAAAAACAAGGTAATATATCTGGCGTTATTCTACAGACAAACCGGTGTAAGGTCAAGAGGTGAATGGGGCCGGACGCCGCAAACTCTACAACCGCGGCGCATCAAGACGACGGGTGCAAAAAACTTAGGCGTACCGGCAAAATCATACTTCATCTATGGGGGAGTATAGTGAAACGAGGCTTGATGCGTGCGGCGAAAAAACAGGGCGCCTGTCGCTGCCGTAACGCGCTACGCCGCGGTCTCGGGGAAGCCTTCGAGTACCCTCTTTATGGTGGCGGGGTTCAGCCTCTCTCCGATAAACGGGATTATAACCGCCCTTTTAGAGCTGCCGGACGCCTCTTTCCTGATAAGCGACATGAAGTGCCCGACCACGTCGGAGTCGAACTGCCTTGAGAGGTTGGCCCTTACCTCGCCCATCGCCTCGCGGAAGTTGAGCCTGGGCCTGTACGGCCTGTCCGTCGTCATGGCGTCAAAGGCGTCCACGAGGGCCATGATCCTCGCGCCTATGGGGATCGCGTCCTTTTTGAGCCTGTCCGGGTACCCGGCGCCGTCGACCCTTTCATGGTGGGACCTCGTTATCATCTGGATGCCCTTCCACGGGAACTTGACCCTGGAAAGTATCTCGTAGCCCACGACCGGGTGTGAATTGAGCTCGCCGCACTCCCCGCTGGTAAGGGGGCCGGCCTTGTTTATTATCGACTTGTCCACCGCTATCTTGCCGATGTCGTGAAGTAACCCCGCGATAGCCACCCCCTCGATCTCCTCGGGCGCGAGGTTCATCTCCCTGGCGAGCGCGGTCGAGTACATGGAGACCCTGTTCGAATGGCCCTTGGTGTACGCGTCCTTGGCGTCTATCGCCGCGGCAAACGCGTATATCGTGTCGTAGTAGATGTGTCCGAGGTTCTCGTAAAAATCCCTGTTGTCGTTGTATTTGCGTATCAGCCTCGTAAGCAGGTGCTGGTTGTGGAGGCTCAAGGAGATATGGCCGGCCATGACGGACAAGAGGTCAAAGTCCCTCTGCGTGTACTCCTGTCCGTCCGCCCTGCCGTCTATCGCGATGAGGCCGAGCGGTTCGTCCTTCACGCACAGGCACGCGGTAACGCGCATCCCCATCCTGTCAAGGGCGTCGCCGAGCGGCGCGGGAAAATACGGCTTTCTGACCGGTCTTTTTATGTCCAGGGGCCTGCATTTTCTGAGACCCTCAAACCATGTCTCGTAGAAGTCGCCCTTGAATTTAAGCTCGTCGACGCCCGTCACTCCGACGCCGGCTACCGCCGAGAACTCCGGTTTACCCCTGTCATAGAAGAATATCACGCCCTTTGTCGAGCAGAGCGCCCCGAGCACCATGGAGACCGCCGAGTTCGCGGACTTCTTGAATTCGCCGGGGGATACGACGTCCCCGTCAAACTCCGACAGAGCGTTCAAGGTAAAGAGCAGCCTCTTGAGGCTAAGGTCGTCAGCCATCAGCGCACCTCCGGTCCGGATCGAGTATGGGATTTCAATTGAATGAAGAGGGAACGGGAAAAGGCAGGCGTTTCTGGAAAAGGCGCGGCGTACTTCCACGGCGATAGTACTGGAGACCCGTCAAAGGACCAGCGGCAATACCTTCCGGGGCCCTCTCTTGACATCCATGTCGTCATGCCGTTACCACCTTTCATCTCCATGCCGAGGACGGCCTCGCTGTAGAGAGACTAAAGCAAATGAAACGGACACGTCAATCCGCGTGCACGCTTACAGGCGACGCGGTATCAAAGGATATCCTTCGTATATAGCACCACCCTGTTCTTGCCGGTTCTCTTGGCCCTGTACATGGCGGAGTCCGCCTTGTGCAAGAGGTCGTCGATATTGCCGGCGTCGTCCGGGAACTCGGCGATGCCGAGGCTTACCGTGGGGTACTCCATCAGGTCGTTCGCCGGCGACTTCAATGCCTCGACCTCTTTTCTTATCCTCTCCGCTATGATTACCGATTCCTTCTTGCTCGTATGCGGCAGTATGACGGAGAATTCCTCCCCGCCGTACCTTGAGACGACGTCCATGCTCCTTACGGTGTCCCTTATGGCGCGGGCCACGCCCTTGAGGATCTCGTCCCCGGCGAGATGGCCGAAGCTGTCGTTGTAGCTCTTGAAGTTGTCTATGTCTATCATGAAGACCGAGAAGCACCCGTTATGCCTCTTTACGCGCTCCACTTCCTCGAATATCCTCTCGCGCAGGTACCTCCTGTTGAAAAGCCCCGTCAGGGGGTCCGTCATGGAGAGCATCTTCAGCTCCTCGCTCATGCTGTAGTACGCGCCCCTTTCAAGGGCTATGGAGGCGTAGTTGGCGAAGGAGAGCAGGAGGTGGAGGTCGTCTTCGGAGAATATCTCCCCGGATATCTTGTCCGCCACGTTCAGCACGCCTATGACGCGGCTGTCGAGCTTGAGCGGGATGGAGATGAACGACTTCGTCCTGTACTTGGGGTTGTTTTTCCTGGACGGTATGTCGGTCTCGATGTCCCTGACTATGACGGGGAGCCCCTTGGCGGCTATGAAGCCCGATATGCCCTCGCCGATCTTTATCTTCAGGCCGTCGGCCACGGTCCTGTCCATCCCCTTTGAGGCCTTTACCGAGAGGACGCTGTTTTTGTTGTCCAGTATCATGAGCGAGCCCTTTTCGGCCCTTACAAGCTCGGATGACTTGTTGAGTATGGTCTCGTACAGCTCATCCCTGTCCAGGACCGGGGCGAGCGATTTGTATATCTGCTCAAGCTCATAGAAGCCCTTGAGCCGCACCCTCTCCTCGTCCGAGGTCAGGTGCCCCCTGCCGCCCACGCTGAGGTTGTAGATGGACTTAAGGAACGGCACCGTAAGGTTGTTTACTATGCCGGACAGGGTGAAGATGGATTTCGGAGGTATGGTCTTTATGGCGCCCTTTAGGTCCTGCAGCCTGGCCTCGTCGAAGAAGTGCGGGGCGCTGCCCTCGTAGAAGTCCTTCACCTCGTTGCCCGAGAGGAACGACTGCCCGCCGATGATGACGTAGGAGCGGTCAGCGTCGAGGAAGACGGGTATGGCGAATATGTACTGGTTAGTATGGCACTTGTAGATATATGTCTTGCTCTTGTCGAGCACCTGGGCGATTGCCCTGGAGGTGGTGTCCCTGCAGGATTCGTAGCCGGTCTCAATGGACTTGACCGCGTCGCACAGGCACGTCTCCCTGCTCGACGGCATCAGGAGCGTGCC
>JACRLF010000107.1 GCA_016235365.1 Deltaproteobacteria bacterium
TAATACGGATATATCCTTATCTCATAGTACGGCGGGTACGAGATGAAGTACTGCACCATCTCCTCCACCAGTACCAGCAATACGAGATAAAATGCGTATACAGGCTTGAACAGCCCCACGGCGAATATGCCGGCCGATGCCAGCGATACGGCGAACACGTACCACGGCGCGGCAAGATAAACCAGGCCCAGGACGACCCCGGCCGTCAGGAATATGGCCGGCCGATACACCCCGCTCTTGGATATCGATATCTGCATATCTTTTATCTGGCTGGGAAAAGGCAAATCGATACCGGTCAGCTCGCCAGCTTTGAAGGGTTAGAGAACGACAACTCCACCGCCGTATGATGCCCGGCCAGCTTCTCGATGCAATGAAAAGCCTCCGGCAGGCGGTCCTTTATGCTTCCGGCCCTGTGAGTGTCGCTTGCAAGTATATGCGCAAGGTTGTTTTTAACCAGTGACTTCACCGCGCCCTTGACCTTCCTGCCGTACTCGCCGAGCAGGCTCCCGGCGTTTATCTGCACAAGCACCCCCCTGTCCACGAACTCCTTGACGGCCGTATAATCCCTTATGACCTCGTCGCACCTCTCCGGATGGCACCAGACAGGGGTTATGCCCGTTGTCATCAGCCTGAAGAACACGTCCCGGGCGTACATGGGTATGTCATAAGGAGGAAGCTCTATCAATGCGTGCTTCCCCATGCCGTTTATAGTGAGCCTCCTGTCGGACAGCAACGCCGGCAGGTCATGGCTGAACCGGATCTCCGCGCCGAGGCTTATGGTTATGCCGATATTCCTCGCGGCTACCGCCTCCTGAAGCTCTTTGAAGATGCCGGCCACACGGTCGAGGTCCATGCCGCCATATGGGAAGTGCGGGGTCAGGACCACGCCCTTTACCCCGGCCTCAGCCGCCTCTTTCATTATGACGAGGGACTCGCCCATGTCCCTGGCGCCGTCGTCGACGCCGGGAAGGATGTGGGTATGTATGTCGAAAAATTGCATTGAGGGCCGCATCCCGTCCTCTCTATTTGTACTGCTGATAATAATAGTAGTACGAATGCCTGCCGGTGGAGACCTTGTTCAAGGCGGCGCCTATCACGTTGATCCCGGCCTTGGACAACAGCTCCATGATATCGGCGATATGCTTTTTCTTGGCCTTCCCGCTCTCTATCAACATGATGACCCCATCGGCGGACCTGCCGAATATCACGGCGTCGCTGGCCGCCAGGATCGGCGGGGAATCGATGATCACAAGGTCGTATGCCTCTTCCATGTCCTTTATCAGCTGATGCATCTTCTTTGACTCGACAAGCCGGGCCGGGTCCGGCGGGATAGGCCCTGTGGGGATTATGCTCAACCCCTCGACGCCGCTATCCAACCGGATGGAATTGATATCGGCGTCCCCTACGAGGAAGTTCGTAAGCCCGATCGTTTTTGGCACGTTGAAGTAGATGTTAAGCCCAGGTCTTCTCATGTCGCCGTCTATCAGAAGCACCTTCTTCCCTTCGGTAGCCGCCTGTATGGCGAGGTTCGAGACGAAGAAGCTCTTGCCCTCGTCCTGGACAGAGCTTGTCACAACGATGCTCTTCGGCGGCTTGTCGGTCGTGGCGAACCTTATGCTGTTCCGTATCGTCCTTAAGGACTCCCTTAGCGGCGACCTCGGGTCCGCCTCGTTTATGAGCTTCGGCTCCTTCTTCTTCAACATGAAGACGCTGCCGAGGAAGGTCAGGTGCTTTACGGCCTTGACGTCATCGGATGTGCTGACGGAATCATTGAGGTATTCCATCAGCAGGGCCGCGCCCATCCCGAAAGGCGCGCCGAGGACTATCGCTATGATCGTGTTGAGAAAGAGGTCCGGGTGCCTGTGCTTGGAGTCGCTCTTGTCGGGGACTATCGCCGGCTCGATGAGGTATATGCTTGATACCGCCATGGACTCGGCCATGCCCATCTGGTAGCGGTACTTGAGCATGGAGTTGTATATGTCCTGCGTGACGTTCACCGAGAGCTGTATCTGGGCGTATTCGGCGGATTTCCTCGGCAGCGTCATCAGGTCGCGCTCATACTTTTTCAGGACTACCGGCAGGGCCTGGTTCTGGCTCTCAAGCGAGGCCAGGTCCACGTAATATCCCGCGAGCTTTACCGAGAGGTCCTGGTAGACCGGGTCTATCCCCACGGTCTCGCTGCCGAATATCTTCTTCAGCTCCTTGTCGAGCAGGTCCTTTGACTCGTTGATCTTGTTCCGTATGTCTATAACGGCGGGGTGTTCACCGGTGTATTTCGTCTGCGACTCGGCAAGGCTCAGATAAAGGTCCCTCAGCGTGATCTTGAGGCTCAGGACCATCTCGTTGTCTTTCATCTGCTCGGAGGTCTTCTGGTACTTGGGGATGGCGCTCAACTGGGACTCCGCCTTAGATATCGACGCCCTGTCCTTGAAGATAGCGACGTTGTTGTCAGACATCTGCTTCCTGTAGTCCGATATCCTCTGCAGGAGGTTCGTCGTCTCGGTATCGAGGCTTACGGTCTGCTCCTTCTCCTTATAGTCCTTGAGCTCTTTTAGCGCGTTCTGGTATTCAGCCCTGGTCCTCTCTATGTTGGCCTCTATGAATTTGGAGACGCCCTTGTAGTCCTCCCTTACCCTCTTAAGCTCGTCGACTACGAAGGCCTCGGCCATCTTGTTCGCCAGGGCGGCCGCCTGTACCGGGTCCGGCGAAGTCGCCTCTATCTCTATTATGTCGGTCTCCTCGTACTGGTCGATCTCGACGTGCGGCCTCGGGAATATCATGGAGAGGACGGAGGAGTCGAGCAGGTCGTCGGCCTTCATGGCCTCCTCGATCGACTCCACGTTGACGCCGATGAGTCGCAGGAAAGGCTTCAGGAGCGGGACCGCCCTCATTATCCGCGCCCTTGTCCTCTCCCTTGTGACCTTTAGGTCGGCCACGACCTTCTCGGCCACGGGCCTCACGGCGGCGAGGGCGAGGTAGTCGGCCCTGTCGGTGTCGGATATGGTCTGCATGGTGCTCGCTCCGCTCTGAAGCCCGATGCTTGAGAGTATGGATGAAGAGGCCGAGGACTTGCGCAACAGCACCTTTGCCGTGGAGTCGTACCACGGCGTTATCAGGAGCGAGCCGACGACTATCGTCAGGAAGATGGCCAGGAAGAGTATTATCGCCGTCCACCTCCTCCTCCAGAGGATCTCGAGTATGTGTCTAAGTTCCATTTGATTCCCCTCTGTGTAACGTCTTGAAATCCATCTATTTGGCAGGGATGGAAAGCGGCGTAGTGGCGCCTTCCTTGCCGGTAAATACGTTCTTGACCTGGGGCCACAGCACTATCCCGCTCTCCAGGTTCACCACGGGCGAGAGTATCTTGCCCAGGTGCGAGAAGTACCAGCTTACGTCCGCTATCGCCACCGACGGTACGTAGACGATGTCTCCGCCGTGTATCGGACTGTTTTCAGCATTCGCCTTTCCGGCGAACAGGCCCGATATGTTGACGGACTTCACCTCGGCCTTCCCGTCCGCGCGCCTTATCAAAAGTACGTTCTCGAGCTTCGCGTCCTGGGTGGCCCCGCCGGCCTTGGCGATGGCCTCCATCATGGTCACGCTGGAATCCACCGTGAACACGCCCGGGCTGTTGACCTGGCCGAGCACCATCACCTTCTGGCTCTGGACGGTTGAGACGTTGATGGTTATCTGCGGCTCCTTGAGGTACTTTGAGAGCTTCGCGCTCATATCGTCCCTGAGCTTGAAGATGGACATGCCGCCGGCCTGCACGTCCCCTATCAGCGGGAACATTATCTTGCCGCTCGTGTCTATCTTGAGCGTCCTATGCAGGTCGTCGTTCCTGTAGACGGTTATGTCGACCGTATCGCCCGGGCCGAGGATGAATTCCGATATCCTTACCTCCTCTATCACCGGCTTCTCAGCGTCCTTGACCGGCGCTGAGGCGCACCCGGCGAGAAAAAGCATTATGAATGCCAGGCCGGCATGGATTGTCCCTTTTAAATATTTCATATATCCGTACCCTTTCATACCGCAACGCGCGCTTTTACAACTTCACCATCACCTTGCATTCGTTCCTGTTTACGGAGGCCTTGAGCGCCTCTATCGCGCTGTCGAAGGGGAACCGTCTGGAGATCATTGGAGAGGGGTCGAGCCTCCCGCGGGAAATGAGGCTTATGATGTTGGGGAATATGCCGTAACCCGCGTGCCCCCTTGCCCCTACGATCCTGTTCGCGCCTGAGACAAGCCGGTCCAGATGCATGGGTGTGCTTGCGGCCGCCCTCCCGAGATATATGATCCTGCCCTGGCTGGCCATAGACCTCTCCATCTCCGGTATGGTAAGAGGGGCGGCCCCGGCGGCCTCGACCTGCACCCCGGCCCCCGCGCCCCGGGTAAGCTCCATGACCTTATCCGATGGGCTCTCCCCGCCGAGCTTCCTTGAATTGAAGGCGTAATCGGCGCCCATGCGCCTTGCGGCCTCCACCCTGCCGTCATAGACGTCGAAGGCTATTATAAGGCTTGCGCCGCAGACCCTTGCAAGGGCTATGGCCCCGAGCCCTATGGGGCCGGCGCCGTGCACCACGACGGTCGCGCCGGGGAGGAAACCCCCGCCGGCCACGAATATGCCGTTATACGCGCACCCTATCGGTTCGATAAGCGCGCCGATGTCGAAGATATCCTCCTCGGGGTACGCCTCCATCAACCCGTCTATCTTCCAGCAGTACCTCTCGTTTATCGCCGCGTACTCGGCGATGGCCCCGTTCACGCTAAGGCCTAAGAGCTCCACGTTCTCGCACTGGTTCGGCGCCCCGGCCCTGCAAGAGCGGCAAAGCCCGCACCACATCACGCTCTCCACGGCCACGAGGTCGCCCTTTTTAAGGTTCGCGACCCGCCTGCCGGTCTCCTCGACCACCCCGGAGAACTCGTGGCCGAGTATGCACGGGAACCTGGCCAGGCCGGAAAAAAGTATATAGCCGTCCCCGTCGGTCTCGTACAGATGGGTGTCGGAGCCGCAGACCCCGCATGATTTGACCCGGATGAGCACCTCGTTGTCGTCAGGCGCGGGCGCCGGCGTCCGCCTTATCTCGAACGTGGGGTCCTTCCAGACCTTGCTCCCGACCAACGCCCTCCTGCTTGATATCTCCTGCGCGCTCAAGGGGTAGCCTTCCTTCGGCTTCCAGTGCGCGTCCACGAAAAGCGCCTTCATGCGCACTCCATCTGAAGCGCCTTTTTGTTTATCTTGCCGCTGCCGGTCTTCGGCAGCTCGTTCCTGAATTCTATTATCCTCGGGACCTTGTAGTGCGGAAGCCTGCCCCTGCAGAACCTGAGTATCTCTTTTTCCGTGACGGCCCTGAAGCCCTTCAAGGCGATTATCGCCTTGGGCACCTCGCCCCTCAGGTAATCCTTTGCCGCTATCACGGAGACCTCCTTGACGTCGGGGTGCTCAAGGAGCGCCGCCTCGATTTCAGCGGGGTACACCTTAAGCCCGGCCACCTTCATCATCCCGGTCTTTCTCTCGACGAAGTAGAAGTTCCCGTCCTTATCCTTCCTGCCGAGGTCGCCGCTGCAATACCAGCCGTCCCTGAAAGGGTCTTTGTCCGCGGTGACTTCCTCGTAGTAAGACCTGACGACGCCCGGGCCCTTGAAAATCATCTCCCCGACCTCTCCCGGGGGCAACTCCCGCCAGTCTTCATCGACTATCTTCACTTTATAGGAACGGCACGGCCTTCCGATGGAGCCTGGGATTATCCTCTCTCCAAAGCGGTTGGCTATCGCTATGCCGGTAGTTTCCGTGCTCCCCCAGACCGGTATGATATCCACGCCGAGCTTCTTCCTGAAGGCCCGGATGAGCTCCTGGCGCGTGTACATTCCGCCGCTCTCGGGTATCCTAAGGGAGCTTAAGTCATAAGTCCTGTATTCGAGAAGCTCAAGGAGGTTCTCGTACATCGGGGCAAGGCCCATGACGCACGTCACCCCGTGCCTTGAGACGGCCTCGGCGAGCGATTTAGGCGATATCCTGTCGACAAGCACCATCGTTCCGCAAAGGTAGAGCGCCCTGGCGAATATCTCGTGAGGGTGCGCGAACGACGCGAACATGCAGAGATGGACGTCGGAGGCGGTGAGCGCGAGCGCGTCCACGGAGGCGAGCGTGTTCCAGTATATGTTGGCGTGCGTAGTTATTGCACCCTTTGAATCCCCGGTCGACCCGGAGGTGTAGTTCAGGTATACCGGGTCGTCCGCCTTTATGTCAAGGGATGGGGCGGCTGGCGCGCCGGTGAAGGCCAGGTCTTTGAGCGAGAGCCGCCCCTCTACCGGGGTGTCCGAGACTATGACCTTGATATCGAGGCCCGGGCAGAGCGAGACGGCTTGGTCGGCCAATGGCAGAAAGGAGCTGTGCACCAGGAAGGCGCGCGGGGTTATGGCCCTGAGTATCTCGGATATCTTTTCGGCGTTGAGCTCGTAGTTTACGGGGGCGGCCAGGGCCGCGGCCCTGGCGGCGGCTAAAAAGCCTATGACAAGCTCCGGGACCCTCGGCATCATCATGGCGACCCTGTCGCCCCTCTTGACGCCGAGGCCGATAAGCCCTCCGGCAAGCCCATTTACCCGCTGGTCGAGGGCTGAGTACGTGATCCTCTCGTCGTAATATAAAATCGCGTCCTTCTCCGGCTCCGAGAGGGCGTTTTTCTCGAGCATCTCAACAAGCGTCATTTCCATTGCATCATCCAGGGTGTATCGGGTTGCCTGACGGGGGTCCAAAAAGGCCCGTCGACAAGCATAGCGAGCGGATTCCCCGCAGCATGCTGCGGGGAGGAGCGAACGAATTACAAACGATAAATTCCTTACTTGAAAATTCTCCGCAGCCTGCTGTGGAGAATTTTAATAGGCGCCGACTTTTTTAAAGACGACCTTTACGGTCTTGAACAGTATCTTGAGATCGAGATAGAGCGACTGGTTCTTCACATAATCGACGTCATAGCGTATCCAGTCGTGGAACGAGGCCTCGCTCCTGCCCTGTACCTGCCAGAGGCCGGTTACGCCGGGCTTTACCTTGAGCCTGATCGACCTCCAGCTCGGGCTGAACTTCATCTCGTCCATTACAAGGGGCCTCGGTCCGACCAGGCTCATCTCCCCCCGCAGGACGTTTATGAGCTGCGGCAGCTCATCAAGACTGGTCTTTCTGAGCTTCTCCCCGATGCGCGTCACCCGCGGGTCGTTGAATAGCTTGAACATCGGGCCGTCGACGTTTTTTTCGGCGACGAGTTTTTGCTGGAGAGAGGAGGCGTCCTTGACCATGGTCCTGAATTTGTACATCACGAAGTCCCTGCCGTCCTTCCCGCACCGTTTCTGGCTGAAGACGCACGGCCCAACGGAGTCGCGCTTTATCATGGCGCAGATAACGAGCATCACGGGCGCGAGGAGCGCGAGGAGGACGGCGGACGCCACTATGTCCATAAGCCTCTTGGCGAAGAGGAAGGCCTTGTATTTGAAACTCCCGAAGTTGAGCTTGAGTACCTCGGTAACTCCCCTGAGCTGGTACCTCGACGGCACGAGGTTCAAGTCCCCGAGCCTCAAGTCCTCCACCACTATCTTGTTCTCGAATTCATCCTCCGAGCACACCCTCACCCCCCTGCCGGCGATGCAGTACTTGAGTGAGGAATCCTCCTCCATCTCGCACCCGTCAAGCAGGATGCTCTCCCTTATAAAGGCCCTCTTGCCTATGACGCAGTTATTCCCTATGGACGCCGGCCCGATTATCTGGGCGTTCTCCTCTATCCTGCCGCCGTCCCCTATCACCACAGGCCCCACGATGTACGCCCTGTGCGAAATGTCCGTCTTATTCCCGGCCCACACGCCTTCGGCTACCTCTATCATGGGGCCGATGTGAACGCGGTCCATCAAGGCCTGCCTGCTCGCCTCGTAATAGTCCTCGATGCAGTTTATCGCCTTGCACAGCCCCCTGACCTCATGGACGTGAACGGGGAGCGAAGCGCCGATGACGGCTGGTATCAACTGCTCCTTGATGTCGAAATACCCCTCTTCCTTGATAAAGGCGAGGGCCTGCCGGTTGAATATATATATGCCGACCGGCGCATATGGGGTCCTTCTGTCCCTTGAAGGGTGTATCGCGGTAAAGCCCTTTACCACGCCCTTCTCATCCACGCTTATCTCTTCCGTAGGGTAGGCGAGTTCCTTCACGACGCCTACCGTCACGACGGACTTTCTTGCCGTGTGCGCCGAGAGCATCTCATCGAGGTCGATATCCTCGATGAATATGTTGCTGCTCATCACGAGGAAGCATTCGTCTCCAAGGTACTCCCTGACGGAGCGCAGGGCCCCTGCCGTGCCTGTGGGCCTGTCCTCTTCTATAAGACGTATGTCAGTGTTTTGATTGGATTTTTTAAGTTTTTTGACGTGCCACGCGGCCTCGGAATCTTCCCTGGGCATGGAGACGAGTATGTTCTTAATGCCGGATCCCTTGAGTACCTCCACGGTATGCTCTATCAGAGGCCTGTTTACGAGGGGGAGCATGCATCCATGGCCGTCCTTTATCAAAGGGCTCAGGTCTTCGCTGTGGCCGCCGCAGAGCAGCACCGCCGTGGTGAGCCTGCTCCCGGTGAATAGCATACCCATAGTCGTGGAATCACTGTTGCTGAAACCTGTTTTTTTTGAGCTTTTGAGGCTGTTGCCGCTAACCTTTTATCGACGCGGCAAAGGTAAAACTTGATGCATTTTTACGCCTATCGTCCACCGCTAAAGCCCGGGCCTCGTAAAATCCCACCGGAAGGGAATATCAAGGCCCAAGAGGTGTTGCGGGACCGGACCATAACCCTGCGCGGGCCTTAAGGCAACGGACGTCAATGTAACTGGAAAAGGGGGGTTTTCAGCGTAATATCGGACAGTCCACGGCAAAGCGCCGCCTCGGCCGGCTCAGCGATGGATTCTGTCTGGAGATATAAGGATGAGGCGTGAACGGGGTTTGATAAAGGCCTTTCAGTTTTCACCATATAACTCGCAGGACAAATTATCACTGTAGCGCCGGTAAAGCGGCGGATTACGCCGCCGGCCCGGCCTTTGAAACGCACTGACTCATTATATCCTCGCTATACGCGTTGTCGACTGCACGGCTGAGAAAGACCTTATCTATAACATGCGAAGCATGATTTATAATCTTAAAATTTTTTTAATCCATTGTAAAGATATTTCTCATTCGGCGGGCACGGCGCGCGCCATTGCCGACTGAAAAAGCCCCCGCCATGCATCTGCACGACGGGGGCTTCTCTCTATCAGGTTGCTGAAAAACTCGATTTGTCGTCTTTGCGAGCGTAGCGAAGCAATCTCATCTTTTGATAAATCAATAACTTGGAGATTGCTTCGTCGCAAAAAAATGCTTCTCGCAATGACAATGCGAGGGTTTTTCAACAACCTGCTAAACGAAGTCCCGCGCATTCCCTGAAGGGTGCGGAACGCTAACGAGTCTAAAAATGGTATATCACGTTCAGCCCGATTGTGTCCTGGTGCTTACTGTCGAGGGCGTCCTTGCCGTCAAAGACCTTCTTGTTGGACTGGTCGTGGCGGTACTCGGCCCTCAGGAGCATGTTGGCGTTGATGGTATACTCCGGCGTGAGCGTGAACTCCCACATATCCTGCTTGGTGCCGGTGCGCACCCCGTCCGAGTCATTGAAGAGCTCGGCCCTCACGTTCATCGCCAGCTTGTCTGATACCGGGTACCTGAATACCCCGGCTATGCCGGTCCAGTCGCTGTCGCCTATGCCCGGGACGTTCTTCTCAAAACCGTATACGTAATCGGCGCTGAAGACGAGTTTTTCGAGGACGGTTATGCCGAAGTTCAGGTTCAGCACATGCCTGAGGTTATTGTTGTTGTCGTTCTGCTCCGGGCCGACGATGTACTTGACGTTCAGGGTCGTATTCGCCGCCGGCGTCATGGCCGCGTGGATGAAGACCGTTTTGCCTCCGTTGTTGTCGGTGACGTTATCCCAACCGTTCGCCACGCATCCGATAAGGGTGAGCCTGTCGTTGAAGACATACGTCCCACGGAGCCCCGTGTGCGTATAAGGTATGGTGTAGTAGAAGAGAAGGGAACGGGAGTAGTTGTAGTTCCACCCCGCATACCCCTCTATGACCTCGGCCCCGAACTCAGTGATGAACTTCCCCGCATCCAACTTCAAGCCGTTGCCGACCGGCGCCACATATGAGACGAACGCCTGCTTGACGTCGAAGTCGCCGCTGCTGCTCTGCCCTGTTGAGTGTATGGCCGCCGGAACCGTGTAGCCGTAGTTCAGGTCGAGATTGAAGCCAGTGGAGCCGGGGGCCGCCGCGTCCTTGTGAAAGACCAACTGGGCCAGCTCAAGGCCGAAGGTATTGTCCCTGTTGTTGAAGGGCCTGAAGTTGATGTTCCTTGAATAGGGTTCGTTGAAGTTGTAGTTATAGCCGGCCGAGGCGAACCCGTTAACATCTACCTCCTTGAGCCAATCCGGGACCTTCAGCTCCGCCGCCCCCGCCACACCGGTAAACAGGAAGATGATGCCTGATAGAATCAAGAAAACCGCCTTTTTCATCCCGCCCTCCCTATCTTTTTTATTTTTGACGCCTGTATGAGAAGGGGCCGCACAGCCTCGAGGCAGACCTTCCCTCAAAGGCCGCCCTTCCGCACCGCTCCGTTAAGCCATTATTGTCTCGATGTCTTTGTCTCCAGGTATTTGCAACATCAGTGCCAAACTCATCAAAGGCGAAAATTCCTGTTTTTCAAGCGCCGTTAAACCGCTCCACGGCACCCCTACCAGCCAAACTGACTCGTTTATAATCATTGTCTGCCTATAAAACAATCAGTTTTGACGTTCTGACGGAACGTGGGGGTTTCTCAGCCCGGCAAGGATCATTTTGTGAACATGCATAGCGAGCGCATTCCCCGTAGCTTGCTACGGGGTCAAGCGAGCGAATAGAAATAGATACTTCCTTAGATGTCGAAGATTCCTCGCAGCTTGCTGCGGGGAGCTTCAATACCCTGCGCTCCTGGCGCAGGGTATTCACAGCCTTCCATATTTGCCCGCGCTTCCCATTGCAATGGGATCCCTGACACAGTTAAGGCGGACGGGATTGCGGCGGGCGCCCCCTCATTCACGCAAAATAATCGACAGCCCTTAAAAAAAAGATTGACAGACAGTTCAATTTGAGATATTGATATCCATATTCAATTGAATATGGATATCATATTCAAAAAAAGGAGGGCTATAATGAAAAAAACTACGCTTCTGACTTCCCTATGTGCTATTGCCTTTTCCAGTTGTGCCTGGGCTGGAAACGGCGCGAATTTCGTCTTGTACAACCATCACACCGAGAAAGCGGGCAATACGGCAGTAATGCTGATGAATGACTTCGCCCGGGACGAAAACAGCCAGCCGTACAGCGCACAAATGCTGATGGTTGAACGTGGCATCACCGACAAATGGACTAGTGAGTTCATGGTCGAAGGCCAGAAAACGCCGGGAGAACGGTATCTCTATACCGGCTGGCGTTGGGAGAACCGGTATCGGCTTTTCGACTATGGGACATTTCTCAATCCCGTGCTGTATGTCGAATGGGAAAACCTGAAGACCACCACGAAGTACCAGATGGAAGTCAGTGGCAGGACCGATTCGGAAAGCGGGGAACCAGGCGCAACTTCCGAGGGCATCCTTGAAACACGACTCATCCTCGGACACGACTTCAGCGACCGATTCAATACCTCGTTCAACTGGATCAATGAGACAAATTCGCGCACGAAGGCCACCGACTACGGGTACGCACTCGGATTGAACTATGGCCTGCTTGGCGCAGGGCACGACACTGAGAGTCACGCCCACCACACCCCGGGCAGTCCAGGAAGTCTCGCGATACGCGAGTTAACCTTGGGCGTTGAACTATACGGTGGGCTGGGCAACAGCAAAAAAGGCATTACAGCGAGCAGCAACGTGACGGAACAATACTTGGGCGTCAATCTGGTGTCGCACCTGTCGAATGGCCTGATGTTGCAGGCTGGCCTGGCTTCGGGATTGACGTCCCAAAGTCAGCGCGGGTTGCTCCGTTTCATGGCGGGTTATGACTTCTGATTGCCTGCACTAGCAGGTTGTTGAAAAACCCTCGCGTCCGTTCAGGCTGTTCAAAAAGCTCCAGATACAAGGCGTCGAGGAGCGAGGAATGAGGCGTATTTTGTCTATACGCCGCAGTGACGAGCGACGATGACAACGCAGTAGATGGACTTCGCCAAGGGGCATTTTCGACACATGGCAGTAGACTTCAAAAAACGTAACCATAAATCTCACATAAATCTCATCTGAAAGGCGAGGCGGCATGCGGCGCGCTGAGCCTCCCCGCTATCCTCGGCTATCAGGCAGGGCGCTCGCCATGCATTTTCAACAAGCATAGCAAGCGGATTCTCCGCTAGCCAAGCTGCGGAGAGGAGCGAGCGAATTACAAACGATAAATTCCTTACTTGAAAATTCTCCGCAGCTTGGCTAGCGGAGAATTTTAACGCTGTGCGGACTTCGCCTGCTCGTCCTTCCTTGCGGCCTCTTTAAGTTCGGCGACGAATACATCGAGGTCGGTTGAATGCATCGTGCAGGCCATGGAGATGGGCTCCCCCCCGAAGGCCGGACAGGTAAAACAGCCCGAGCCGAAGTGCTTGGTGAACACCTCCTTCGTGGAAGGCCACCTCGTGGTTACCTCGCCCGTTGTCATATCTCCAGTGATATTTTCCGGCATATGTCATCCTCCTTGCTTTCTCTTTTACGCATCCAACAGGCTGCTGAAAAAGCCCCATCTGCGGTGTCGTCATCGTCGTTCGTCACTGCGGCGTACAGGACAAGTACGCCTCGTTCCTCACCCCTCGACTCCTTGCATCTGGAACTTTTTGAGCAGCCTGACGTGAGTCTGGAGTTTTTCAGCAAACTGCCAAGCTTACTTTCAATATAGTAAATAAACGCCAGACATTATATGATTTTCATCATATGAAAAGCAAGGCCGGATACCGCCCGGCGTGCGCTATCGCCCGCCCCCCCGGCGCAGCACGGATTTGAGCCTCCCCATGAGCCCCCTGCCCCTCATGTCGTCGAAGAGCGAATAGAACACCGGCACCGCCACGAGCGTGACGACGAGGCAGAGGGCCTGCCCGCCGACTATAACGATGGACATGGACGCCCTCGATCCGGCGCCGTCCCCCCTGCCGAGCGTTATCGGGAGCATGCCTGCTATTATGGCGAGCGTCGTCATGAGGATCGGGCGGAGCCTGACCCTGTTGGCCTCCAACTGGGCTTCAAACCTCTCCACACCCCTTGACCTCAGCGTATTCGTGTAATCTATCTGCAGTATGGCGTTCTTTTTGACGACGCCTATCAATATGAACATCCCCATTATGCTGTATATGTTCAATGTGTTGTTCGCGAGTATGATGCTCAGGATGCCGAAGGGGATGGAGAGGAATATGGAGACCATGATGGTCACCGGATGCACGAAGCTCTCGAACTGCGCCGCGAGCACCATGTATATGAACGCGAGGCTTAAAATGAACGCCAGCAGGAAGTTGAAGAACGCCTCCTGCATGAGCTTGCCCCTCCCGAGGTAGCCGGCGCCGTAATCCGCGGGGAGGTTCATCCCGGCTATGGCCTTGTTGGCCGCGGCGATCGCCGAGCCCAGGGGCAGGTCGTAGAGGTTGGAGATTATGGTTATCTGCCTCTCCTGCGCGTATCTGTCTATCTGGCCGGGGCTCATGCCGGGGGTCAGGGAGGCGAGGTTGTCAAGACGGACAAGCCCGCCGCGGCCGTCCGGCACAGTAAGCTCGGATATGGTCGAGGCGTCCTTCCTGTAGGACGGAAGGAGCCTGAGCCTGACGTTATACTGGTCGTCGCCCTCCCTGTAGAACGATACCTTCTCCCCCCCGACCATCGTCCGGAGGCTCGATGCTATCGCCTCCACCCTGACGCCTAAGTCGGAGGCCTTCTTCCTGTCTATATGGACCTGAAGCTCCGGGTGCCTGAGGGACTGGCCCGTGTCGGTGTCGACGAAGCCGGGTATGGATTTGAGCTTCTTGATTATCGCCTCCGAGTACTCGTCAAGCCTGGAGAGCTCCGGGCCGCGCAAGACCAGGTTGAAAGGCGTGGCCTTGAACCCGCCCCCGGATATGAGGTTTATCGTCTGTACGCTGGTCCTCAGGTCCGGGTAGCCCTTGAGCATCCCGCGGACCTCGTTCATTATCTCGTCCTGGCTCCGCTGCCTCAGGCTCAGGTGCTTGAGCCCGACGTATATGGAGGCGTCCGTCACGTTGGACATGTACTGCCCCCTTACGCCGATGGTGGTGAAGATGTGCTCCACCTCCGCTATCTTCGCGACCCGTTCCTCCACGCCCCTCAATATCGCGTCGCTCCTCTCAAGGGAAGACCCGGGAGGGGTCTCCACTATCACCTCGAACTCGCTCATGTCGTCGTCGACTACGAACTCGGACTTGACCGTCCTGCCGAGCGGCACGACGGAGACGAGCATGGCTATGCAGGCTACCGTGACTATCAGCCTGTGGCGGAGGCACCACGCAAGGAGCGCGATGTACCAGGACTCCAGCTTCGAGTAGAAGAGAGAAGACCTGTGGCCTGTACCCTCCTTCCCGGGCTTGAGGAACCTCGATGAGAGCATCGGGGTAAGCGTGAAGGAGACCAGGAGAGAGAGCATTATGGCGAACGCCGCCGTAAGCCCGAAGCTCTTCCAGAACCTCCCGACAAGCCCGGACATGAACGCCACGGGAAGGAATATGACGACGAGCGAGAGGGTGGTGGCCATGACGGCAAGGGCTATCTCCTTTGTGCCCTGGACGGCCGCGTCGACGGGGTCCCTCTTCTCCTCATCCATATGCCTGAATATGTTCTCAAGGACGATGATGGCGTCGTCTATGACTATCCCGGTGCATACGGAGAGGGCCAGCAGCGTCATGTTGTTGAGCGTAAAGCCCATGAAGCGCAGGAGCGTGAAGGTGCCTATTATCGAGGTCGGGATGGCGAGGGCGGCTATGACGGCGGCCCTCAGGTCGCGTATGAATAGCAGTATGATGAGGCTTGCCAGTATCGCGCCGAGGACGAGGTGCTCCTCGACCTGGGATATGGATTTTTTTATGAACTTGGATTGGTCGGTGACGACCTGTATGCGGATATCCGGCGGCAGGGTAGCCCCTATTTCCCCGAGTTTCGCCTTTACGCCGTCGGCCACCTCCACGGTATTGGTGCCGGACTGCTTCCTGACGAGAAGCGAGACGGCGTTGTCACCGTCGAGCCTGGAGAGGGTCCTGGGCTCCTCAACGCCATCCAGTGCGTACCCTATGTCCTTGACGCGCAGGGGGGCGCCTTTGATGTCCGCCACGATGAGGGAGCTGAAGTCCTGGACCTGTTCTATCCTGCCCATGGTCCTCAGGCCCTCTTCTCGCCCCTTCCAGGTGATCCTGCCGCCGGGGACCTCGACGTTCTGCCTCCTGAGCGCGTCCTTTACCGCCGCAATCGAGATGTTGTACGCGGCGAGCCTGTGCGGGTCGACGAAAATCTGTATCTCCCTTTTCCTCTCCCCGACGAGGGTTATGGCGCCTATGTCCTTTATCGTCTCGATCTGCCTTTTTATCTTCTTGTCGGCTATCTCCGTGATCTCCCTCGCGGAACGTCTGCCGGAAACGACGATGGACATGACGGGGGCGGCGTCCGGGTCGAACTTCTCAATGACCGGGGAATCGGTGCCGGGCGGCAGGTCGGACAATATGGTGGAGACCTTCTCCCTGACCTCGTTGGCCGCCACGTTTATATCCTTTTCAAGGACGAAGGTGGCGAATATCTGGGACTGGCCCTCGATGGTGGTGGAGCGCAGCTCGTCCACCCCGTTGATGGTGTTTATTGTCTCCTCTATACGCTTGGTTATCTGGCTCTCTATCTCCTCGGGGCTCGCGCCCTCGAGCCTGGTAGTGACGGTGACCGTGGGGAGGTCCACCTTGGGGAATATGTCCACCCCTATCTCCCTCAGGGACGCAAACCCCAGCACGACGAGCGCTGAGATGAGCATCGTGGCGAATACCGGCCTTTTAACGCATAATTCGTATAATGTCATATTATTTTACTACGCTCACCCGCGCGCCCTCATACAGGGCCGAAAGGCCGCTTGCGGCAACCGTATTCCCCTGCTTCACGTCCCCTATGACCTCTATCATGTCCCCGTCCCTCACGCCCGTCCTTACCTGCCTCTCATGGGCAATATCGCCCTCAATCACGAAGACCTTCATCACCCCGGCGAAGGAATAGACCGCGGCCTCGGGCACGAACGGTACGCCAGGCTCCTTCATGGTCAGTATGGAGCCCTTCGCGAAGAAGCCCGGCCTCAACACGCCTCTGGGGTTCGGGACCTCGGCCTCTATCTCGAGCGTGCGCGTCTGCGCGTCTATCGCCGGGCTTATCCTGGTCAGAGTGCCGGAAAAGCTCCTGCCTTTATACGCCTCCACCATGACCTCCATCCTCTGTCCGGTCCTTATCCTTGGAGAAGCCGCCTCGGCTACGGTCCCCCTGAACTTGAGCGTCCCGGTCGACACTACCGCAAAGAGCCTTGTCTGTGGGTTTACGGCCTCCCCGACGGACACGAACCTCTTTTTTATCTCGCCGGATATCGGCGCCCTCACGTGCGTGTCGTCAAGGTGTTTCCTGGCCGCCTCGGCCTTTGACGCCGATAGCTCGGAGCGCGCCTGCGCCTCCTTGAGCTGGGCCCTAACGACGTCGTATTTTGTCTTCGCGTCGTCGTGCCGGCTCGTCGACACCATCCCCTCCTTGAAGAGCTCCTCGTACCTCTTGAGCGTCGTAGCCGCGTCCGCGAGGCGCGCATCCTCCCTCTCCACGGCCTTGAGGTCGGTCTGGTGGGCGGCTATGGCCCCGTCGAGGGCGAGATTGAACTCCCTCTGGTCGAGAAGGGCGAGTGTGTCACCTTTTTTTACCCTGTCGCCGAGGTCGGCGGATATCTTCTCAACCGTGCCGGAGACCTCGCTCCCCACGATACTCTCGTCCCACGGCTCAAGGCTCCCGACGGCCTCCACGCTCCTATCAACGGCGCGCCCCTCTACCGTAGCGGTCTTTACGTTCATGACCGGCGCTGCGGCGGCCTTCTGCCCGTTATCGGCCGTCTTCCCCGGCTCCCTGGAGCACCCGGCAAAGGTAAGATAGGCCGCGAGGAACGGCAACGTCAGGATCGAAAGTTTTTTCATTCCATAAGCTCCTGATTATCAGTTATCAGTTATCGGTTAAGGAACCTCTGATTAATTCTCGTTTCTACTGTCATTGCGAGAAGCGAAGCGACGAAGCAATCTCCCTGCGCTTGATTTGCCTGAAGATTAGATTGCTTCGCTACGCTCGCAATGACGAACGAAGTAATTAATCAAAGCTTCCTTATCAGTTATCAGTGATGGATAAAGACGTATTTTTACCGATAACCGATAACCGATTTTGCGGCTTATCTGCCGGGCCCGCCCTCGCCGTTCATCTTCAAAACCTCTTCAAGGAGGGTCCCGGTCGAGTACTTCAGTTGCAGGGACGCGAGCTCGAGGTCGTACCTCGCGTTCATCAAGGACCTCTGCGCTGAGATAAGCGTAGTGTCGGCGTCTATGACGTCGAGGGTCGTTGCCAGCCCCCACTTGTACTGCTCGAATACCATCCTGTAGTCCTCCTCGGCAAAGGATTTCTGTTTTTCGTAGGAATCTATCACGGCCCTTACCGCGGCACGGTTGTTGTAGGCCTCCCTCACCTCCACCTCGATGTCCCTTTTAAGCCCCAGCCTCCTCAACTCCGATTCCCTGAACCTGCTCCTTGCCTCCGATAGCTCCGCCCGCCTCAACCCGCCCTCGAATATCGGGTATGTGAGCACCACGGAGGCCGACGTGCTGTTCTCCACGTAAAACGTCGTCTGAGGGTCCTGATCCTTGTGCGTATATTCGCCGACAAGGCTCAACGACGGCAGGAAGTTCCCTTTGGCGTATGATACCGCCTCTCCGGCGGCCTTCTCGTCGAGCACGCTCTGCTTGTAGGCCCTCCTGTGCTCCAGGGCCGTCTTCACGAGCTCTTCAACGCCCGTATCGCTTAATGCCTGGCGAGCCGGCTCATCCACGTTCACCTCACCGGCCCCGCCGATAAGCCTCCTCAGGCTGTTATCGGCGTCGAGCAGCCTGCTGCCGGCCCTCGTAAGCTCGGCCTCGGCGCCGGCGGCCTCGGCCTCTGCCCTGAGGACCGCCGTCTTCGTGACGGTGCCGGCCTTGAAGTTCGCGTCAGCCACCCTGGCCCGCTCCCGGGCCCTCTTGAGCGCCGCGTCCTTTATCTCAACGTCCTTCCGGGCCTTCAAGACCCCGAAGTAGGCGTTGGCCGTGGCCAGGATGATATGCTCCTTCGCGGCATCGAGCCCCAACCTCGATATCTCCGCGCCTATCTTCGCCTGCCTCCTCGCGCTCCACTCCTTGCCGCCTGAATAGAGGGACTGGGTGACCTTCAGGTCGAGCGTCGTGCTGTCGTCAGGCTGTATGGCCATCGTGCCGGAGAGCTTTTTCTCCGTGTACCTCGTGTAGCTCCCGGTGGCGGTCACGGACGGCAGGAGCCTTGAGGTCGCCTTGTCGACGCCGCTCTCGGCCTGCGCCACGCCCTCAACGGCCGTCTTGACCGTCTCATGGTTCTCTATCGCCAGACGGTACGCCTCCGCAAGGGTCAGTGTACCTTCCCCGGCGAGAGAAAGGCCCTCCCCCGCCAAAAGCAGGAACGCCAGGATGGAAAAAACGACGACGGCCCCTGTCAGCAGACCGGAGACGCGCCAAGACCTGTCGGCGGCAATCATCATACCTACCTCCTCATCATGCCTTCAAAGAAGATTTCAACGAAGCTTTCCACGACGGCCTCATTCGGCCTCTTGAAGTACCTCTTCAGGCCGTAGAGCTCCTGGGATATGCTGTAATGGAGTATCATGCCGATAAAAGCCCTGGCGGCTATAGCCGGGTCGATCTTCTTGAACACGCCGGCTTTAATGAGGCCCCTTATGCTGGCATCGAGGAACTCGATCAGCTCAAGCCCCTTTGTCCTTATGAATATCTCCGAGAGTTCGTGCTTCTCAAGGGCGCTGTACGTGAGGAGCCTCAGGAACGACGGGTCTTTCTGGTGCTCGGAGATGAGGTATGCGGCTATGGTCTCGAATACCTCTTTCCCCTTTTTGCCCTTTATCCGGCCGATGAGGCGCGATTGGCCGCCGCTGTCGCCGCACCTGCTGTCGATTATGGCGTTATAGAGCGCCTGTTTTTTAGAGAAGTGCTTGAAGATGACGGCCTCGCTCACCCCTGCCTTCAGGGCTATCTCGCGGGTGGTGGTGCCCTTGAAGCCGTTCCTGGCGAAAAGTTCGGTTGCGACCCGCACTATCTGGCCCCTGCGCTCCTCACCGGTCATCCTGGTCTTTTTCCTGATTATCGCCGCGCCTGTCATTAAAATAGTCCCCGTCTTTGTTAGTAAGCGCTTACTATAATACCTCGGGGGCTCATTGTCAAGCGCATATGCAAGGCCGCAAAAATCCTCTTTCAAGACGGACAAATCTGTTATCATTTATTAGATATGCGGAAGGAGGGGCCAGGATGACCGATGCATTGAAAGACCATATCATATTCAACGGGATAAAGTACGAATGGCTCGCGCAGTCGGGCCTGCGCATGACCACGGACGATGGATTCGTCATCTACACCGACCCGATCATGCTCGACCCCGACCCGCCGAAGGCCGGGCTGATACTCATCTCGCACCACCACGTGGACCACTGCCTCCCGGAGTTCGTCGCCGCGATAAGGGATGAGAATACGCGGCTCGTGGCGTTCCACGAGAGCTACGTCAAGTACTGCGCCCAGGACATAAAGGGGGTCCGCACCGTAAAGACAGGCCAGACCATAGAGCTTGCCGGGGTGGGGATAACCGGCACAGAGGCATACACAAGGAGGGGGTTCCACATGAGGGGCGAGGGGTGCGGCTTCGTCATAGAGCTAAGGGGGCAGAGGATATACTTCTCCGGGGATACAGCCGGGATAAAGGAGATGGAGGCATTAGGCGCTATCGACGTTGCGATACTTCCCATAGCCGACAACACCTACACCATAGACATACATGATGCGGCAAACGCCGTAAGGACGATAAAGCCGAAGCTCTTCATCCCCGTGCACTACGGCGCTGAATAAGGAGTTGGAGGGCTCGGGCATAGGGGTAGCGGTGCACAGGAAGCTATGCAGGGGCGGGTGAGTCTGCTTTGGATACTAACAGTCCCATCGCGCAGACTCCTTATCGTTCCCACGCTCCTGCGTGGGAACGCCGCCATAGACGTTCCAGCGTCTTGTAATACAGCAAGCAAGGGTGGGCAATGTCCACCAAAAAACTGTCCTCCCTTAAAGCGGTGGGCGGAGCCCACCCACAGATGCGTTCCCACGCAGGAGCGTGGGAACGATAAAAAAATATCGTTCAGGACACGTAACCCGTCGGATGTCAGCAATCATTCGGCAGGTGTGACCCGCTCTACACTTGCTGGCTCAAGCTCAAACGTATAAGAGTCTGGGTATCCGAGCGTCCAGATAAATGGAAAGAGGAAGAAAAGGCCACCGATTATCGGACCCACTTGTGCCTCTTCTTTACGGATTAACCCCGTCTTGTCTTTGTACCCCTCCTTCTTTAAAAGCACGGTTTTTGTTGTTCCGGAAACGGCTGTGTCGCTATAGCTCACTGGTGAATATCCAATCAGCTGCCCATCAACGTGAACCTTGGCGCTATCCGGAACGGTTTTGATGAGCGTAGTGCTGGCGCAGCCCGAGACAAACACAACAATAGTAATCACGGATATTAACTTCCTCATCTAAATGAGGTCGGATGTCAATAGTGGACACCAAACCTTTCATGCTGCCAGTTGTCCAGCATAGAACTTTTGCTCATAGGCCACAGGGGACAGGAACCCAAGCCTTGCCTGTCGGCGCTGCCGGTTATAAAAGACCTCGATATA